>JAFEAY010000024.1 GCA_018266175.1 Candidatus Dependentiae bacterium | reverse complement strand
TGCCGTCTGGACATTTGCATTCGATAACACAATCGCACTGCTATTGTTACGCGTTAGCCTAAGCATCGCGTTACTATTTACACGAATATTCGTATTGGCCGTTTGAATGTTGTTACCCAGAGTCAAAATCGCATTAGAGCTATTTCTATTTAATGCAAGCAAACTATTTGAATTGTTCTTGTTCAGAGCCAACGACGCGTTACTATTTACTCTTATTTGATTATTCAAATTCAAAATCGCCTGGCTATTATTTCTTGTCAGCCTCAGCAACGTATTTGAGTTGTTTTTGTTCAGAGCCAGAGAAGCATTACTGTTTACTCGAATTAAATTATTTAAAGTCAAAATTGCTTGGCTATTGTTCCTTGTAAGTCTCAAAAGAGCATTAGAGTTGTTAGCTGTTAGCCTTAAAACCGCATTACTACAATTAGTAAGCTGTTGACTGAGGCCACTATCAAAACGAGCAATTGTTCCATTATTCACCGAAGCAACATTTTTACCGCTTGGGTTACCTAAAGCACCTATCAATGGCTGAATATTATTTGCATCAGCCGAATTCAATGTATCGTAACCAACGGTTATTTGATCAACCGAAAATGTCGCTTGTTGAGAGAACGTTAATGTTTTATTTCCTGTGGTAATTTTTGTTGGCCCATCTGCATAAATTACCCCAGTTGTAAGGGTATAATTCCGCGCAATTTCAAGCTCTACATTTGATAGTCGCATTTGAGCTGTTTTGTCTTCAAAAATAAATCGACCAAGCCCAAGGCCTTTAATCTTAATACTATTCAAATAGAGCGTTGTCCCTCGCTTGATAAAGATAGTCCCACCAGCAGTCAAATCAAGAATATACCCATTCCCATCAATATTGGCCTGAGCTCCGGTAAAAGTCCAAACCCCTGTCAATGATGCCTTAGCATTCAGAACAAGATCTGTTGCATTTTGCCACAAAATGCCACTGGTAAATGCTAAAACCTTACCACCAAATGAAATCCGGTTACGGCGCAAATCAACAGTACCAGAGCCGGTCATTAACCGATCATCTGCAAATAAAAGATTATCATTTAGAAGGATTTTTCCATTATTGAGGACAATATTTGAGTTAAACTGGCACTGTGTTGAAATAGTTAAGTCGCTTAATTGATGAGTCAATTGAACCGCGTCAGGGTTTGTAAAAAGCGGACTCCCTTGAAGCAAGTTTCCACCACGAACAACAGTAAGCTTATTAACCAATGCTCCGGCATCGGAACGAAATGACTGATTTGTTTTTAATGTAATTTTACGAGATGCATCACCATCAAAATCACCGGTAAAAAAAGCCGGCGTGCTTTGAGCCTCTAAAATACCTTTGCTAAATGAAATAGGAGAACCTCTTACAGCTCCGGTCACCTCAAGCGTTCCATTCCAATCTGTAATAGGAGTTTTAACAAGAAACTTTCCTGAATTAACAATTACTCGTGATTCGCGACTTGAAAACAAAATATTTGCATTTAAGGATGCAGATAAGATAAGGAGCAAAAAGAATAAAGTATAAAAATGTCTATTTTTTCTCATAACAATGCACGGTGGGTTTTACAAAGCTGCAAAGCAATAAGTGCTTTGTATCGTTAAACGTTTTACTTACACAGCACCTACCGTTGCATATCATCAAATAAAAATTCAACACTTAGCACAAATTTAATAATTATGTCGCTTTAAAAAGCTCTAGCAGCTAGTTCACAACAAACTTTCCATAGATATCCATTGTCGCTCCAGGAAGAATTCGTACCTCAACATTGGTACTATCAATTTCTAGAGCTTGAGCGTTATATAAAGCCTCACTACTCAATGTAACTCGGTCATCAACAACAAGCGTTCCTTGTGTTAGATGCAAACCAGAGCGCGTTGAATGTAACGAGCATCCATCAAGAACTATTCGAGCGGTAGGATCCATACCAAATTGCTTTTTACCACCTGGCGAATCGTAACTAAACGTAACACCAGTATCAATGAGCAATTGCGCGTTACCGGTCACCATTGACTTCTTATTGGATGCATAGGTAAAGATATGATCGTCACCTGAAATTATTGCATCTGAACAGAAACTCATAAATCCATTAGTGAATGAGTAATTATCGGTCATACGCAATTCTGTATTCTTAAACACAATCAACGCATCACGACCAACGCACTTAATATTATTTTTATTCAGATTTCCAACGCCATTCAATAAAACATTTTGAATAATCAACGTAGTACCAGGCATAACACTCATTGCATTGTATGAATTTAAATACAGCTCTTGCCCTTGACCATCAAGAACAATTTTACCGCCGGCAAACGTCCACGTATTTTTAAGCTCAAGAACACCACATGCGGAATCATTTTTATCAGCACGAAGCTCAATGATAGTTCCATCACCAAAAATAAGCTTTCCATGTCCTACTGGGTCATAACAAGCCGGAGAGAAGTCTTTAAGAACAGCATTTTGTAATGTTAACGTTGCTGCTGGAGCTATTGAAAATAAATTTGGCTCTCTTGAACAGTGAATAAAGTGATTTTTATGATTAAACGTTGTTGTTGCCAGAGCAGTAAAGGTTCTGATTTTATCCAAGTAAATATTTGGATCAGAAGCTATGACATTACTATTTTGAATAACAAGTTTTCTGATACTTATAATTGTATTCGATGAGTTTTTACAGCAGGCTAAAAGCGCCTGGCTGTTATTCCTGAATAATCTCAATTCTGTATTACTCATATTCTTAATCAAGTACAACAATGCATTGCTATTGTAACGACAGCAATTCACATCGGCATTACCAAGGATATTTAGAATCGCATTTGAGTTATTCGTAATTTTCTTATTGAGATTCAATATTGCATTACTGTTGTAACGACAACAGGCTAAGTTCTCTTCTTCGTCATCATCATGATCGCGTCTCAACTGCACAATAGCGTTACTATCATTCTTTGTATTGTCACACAATTTCAAAATTGAGTTGGAATGGTTTTTTGTATGATACAAATGTGCATTACTATGGTTAGAATGCAATCTCAAGATTGTATTACTGTGACCCCGTACATCATCTTTTGATTTCAAGATCGCGTTACTGTGGTTGGCGTGAAGCCTCAAAATCGAGTTACTGTGATTAGAATGCAATCTCAAGATTGTATTACTATGACCTCGTACATCATCTTTTGATTTCAAGATCGCGTTACTGTGGTTGGCGTGCAGCCTCAAAATCGAGTTACTGTGATTATTATTCAATCTCAAGATTGTATTACTGTGACCCCGAACATCATCTTTTGATTTCAAGATCGCGTTACTGTGGTTGGCATGCAGCCTCAAAATCGAGTTACTGTGATTAGCGTGTAAGCGCAACATTGAGTTACTGTGGTTGTTATTCAACCTCAAGATTGTATTACTATGACCACGAACATCATCTTTTGACTTCAAAATCGCGTTACTGTGGTTGGCATGCAGCCTCAAAATCGAGTTACTGTGGTTGTTATTCAGTCTCAAGATTGTATTACTGTGACCCCGTACATCATCTTTTGACTTCAAGATCGCGTTACTATGGTTGGCATGAAGCCTAAGGATCGAGTTACTGTGATTAGCGTGTAAGCGCAACATTGAGTTACTGTGGTTGTTATTCAATCTCAAGATCGTATTACTATGACCTCGTACATCATCTTTTGACTTCAAGATCGCGTTACTATGGTTAGCATGCAGCCTCAAAATCGAGTTACTGTGGTTGGAATGCAATCTCAAGATTGTATTACTATGACCCCGTACATCATCTTTTGACTTCAGAATTGCGTTACTGTGGTTAGCATGCAGCCTCAAAATCGAGTTACTGTGGTTATTATTCAATCTCAAGATCGTATTACTGTGACCTCGTACATCATCTTTTGATTTCAAAATAGCGTTACTATGGTTAGCATGCAGCCTCAAAATCGAGTTACTGTGGTTGGAGTGCAATCTCAAGATTGTATTACTATGACCCCGTACATCATCTTTTGACTTCAGAATTGCGTTACTGTGGTTAGCATGCAGCCTCAAAATCGAGTTACTGTGGTTGTTATTCAATCTCAAGATCGTATTACTGTGACCTCGTACATCATCTTT
>JAFEAY010000023.1 GCA_018266175.1 Candidatus Dependentiae bacterium | reverse complement strand
ATTTTCGCATTTGCATTTCTTTCAATATAATAAATTGATTTATCCAATTCATTTGTTATTGCTTCCTGCTGCTCAATAGTAGCGAACTTGTTGAATTTAGCTGCAAAGTCATTTAATTCGGCGTTGCCGGAATCTGCAACCGCTTCCATTCCCAAAGCCCTCATTCTTATAGCATGTTCAATTAAATGAATAAAATACCTCAAAAATTGTTTTTGCCTTTCCCGCCCCATTTTAGCGAGTTCGTCAATTACTTTTACCTGTGATAAATTTCCTGTTTTCAAAATACTGTTCAGCCAAACTTTTAATTGTGCAATATGGTTTTCTTCAACATGGTTAAAAAGTTGGAGAGCCTCAAAATAATTCCCTCCGGCTATGCCGGAAATTTCGGTAGCCTGTTGTTCTGTGGCATTTTCTCTTTTTATAAGTGCATTTTTTATTTCTTCTCTTTCAAGGGGTGGAACTTTCACCAGCTGCACACGAGAGAGTATTGTTGGGATTATCAATTCTTCGCTTCTTGCAACAAAAATAAAAAGCGTATTTGGTGGAGGTTCTTCAATAAGTTTCAGCAGTTTATTTCCTTCATTCCCTAAAGCTTCAGGCATCCACATTATAAGAATTTTGTATTCGCTTTCAAAACTCTTTAAGCCCATAATTCTTATAATTTCCTCGCATTCGCGAGAAGTAATATTGCCCTGTTTATTTTCTGCATTTATAAACTGCAACCAGTTGTATTCATTTGAATAAGGATTAGCAAGCATGTATTGCCTGAATTCAGCCATGAAATCAGCACTCACCGAAGGCCTGTCAGATTTTTTAGGGATAACAGGAAATGAAAAATGTATATCAGGGTGAATCATTGCGGCCGCTTTTATGCAAGAAGCACACTTGCCACATGAGTCCTCAGGTTGTAAAACCGGTAATGAATCCCCAAACAACGAATCTCCGGTATTTTGTTTATTTACATTTTCGCAAACTATGTATTGAGCAAAAGCCCGGGCAAGCGCTAAACCACCGGCGCCTTCTTTTTCTAAAAACAATAATGCATGGCTCAGCCGGTTAGCTTCAATCATTTTAACCAGCTTTGCTTTTAATTCTTTCTGCCCAATTACCTCACTAAACTGCATTGAAATTTGTTTTAAATTACTTCAAAAGTAACATCAATTACCTGCGGCTCCTAAAATAAAAGTTTCAATGAAGCCTAAAATTTTATTTAAGATGCGGTCACCGGTTTCTTTCGATTTTAGAATACCGGGCCTTCCTTCTTTTCTTAAATCTAAAATTTCTTTGCGCAAAGGTTCACGTTCAGTAAATAAGTAGTTTTCTATTAATCTTTCCGTTTTTTCTTTAGAAAGATTTTCTGTTTTAACTAATTCATGAAGTGCTTTTTCTTGCTCTATATTCCAAAACTTTTCAAACTCTTCGTGAATTGATTCCGGATCTTCAATTTGTGGATAATATTCTTGAATAAATTTCTCAATCAATTCCCTTTTACTTCTTAATGATACTTCGGTGTTCAGTAAATTGAAAATATCCTTTTCAATACTTTCTTTGTCTTTTGCACCGTGTTTAGACTTGAATTTAATCAGTAACTGAAGGATATAGGTTACATTGATGGTATCCCGTCTAATCAATTCCAATTCAAAATCTATATCATTGAGAATAGACGTTTTTTTAGATGGATCAGTAGGATCGAGTCTGTCTTTTAAATCCAAATACTTACTGGTATAATCTGCAAAAAGCTGTTCTTCAATGTGTAAATCCTCCCAAGAAAAATCTGTGTAATGGCTCATTTTCTTGTACAAACGCAACAATGTACGGAAAGCCAAAATAAATTGTAGTTGTTCTTCTTCCGAATATAATCCGTCTACGGATTGCACTTCCGGAACGACTTCTAATAATTTTATTGTTGCTTCATTAAACTTTTCTACATATGCTTCGTATGGTTCTACTATAATTTCGTCAATCGCTTCTTTGTTACTGAATAAGGCAATGGCTTCATCTGTCTTGTCCTTCAGGTTTCGAAAACAGACAATATTTCCTTGTGTTTTATTCTTATCTAAAATACGATTGGTACGACTAAATGCCTGAATTAAACCGTGATACTTCAGATTTTTATCCACATATAAGGTATTTAAATACTTACTGTCGAAACCTGTTAAAAACATGTTGGCAACCAACAAAATGTCCGTTTCATTTTGCTTTGATTTCTTCGCTACCGCATTGTAATAATTATAAAATCCTTCTGAATCATTAACATTCTGCTTTTCATTAAATAATTCATTAAAATCATCTGCATATTTCTTTAATACTTCTCTACGATGAGGCTTGATATGGTATTCTGCTTGCGGTTCGGCAACCATCCCTAATTGGGAATAAACAGCATCTTCCATTTCTTCTTCGTTATGAGTAAAGCTAAAAATAGTTGCTACTTTTAAATTGTGCTGTCCACCTTGTTTTTTACGCTTAAAAATCTCATAGTATTGAATAACAGAATCAATATCCTGCACACACATCATTGCGCAAAATTTTTTGTTTTGTGTTTTCTGATCGTGGTATTGAATGATGTAATCCACTATTGCTTCCTTTCGTTCAGGGGCTTCAAAAACTTCCGTTTCGTTAATTTGCTCTACTTTTAAATCAATGATATGTTCTTTTTGTTTAAAAGTCTGAATGTATTCTACCGAAAACTTCAATACATTCTCATCACGTATGGCATCAGTAATTACATATTTATGAAGGCATTTCCCAAAAAGACTTGCGGTTGTTTTCTCACCATCCGCATTCTCTGCTAAAATAGGAGTACCAGTAAAGCCAAACAATTGGATGTTGGTAAAATACCTGACAATATTTTTGTGGGTATCACCAAATTGAGAGCGATGGCATTCATCAAAGATAAAAACCATTCTTTCTTGCTGAATGGATTTCATTTTTAATAAGTTTCTACCAGAAATTGCATTATTCAGCTTTTGAATAGTGGTAACGATGATGCGAACATTTGTATCGTTAAATTTTCTTATCAAATCGTCTGTATTGGTTGCAGAACTTACTGATCCTTTACTAAACTTATCATACTCCTGGTTGGTCTGATAGTCTAAATCTTTTCTATCTACCACAAAAACCACTTTTTTGATAGCCGGAATTTTGGATAGAATTTGGCTAGCTTTAAAGCTGGTTAAGGTTTTACCACTTCCTGTTGTATGCCAGATGTAACCATTTTTTTCGATATTATAACCATTCAGTATTTCATTTTCTTTTACCTTTTTAATAATACTTTCTACCGCATAATATTGGTAAGGACGAAGCACCATCAGACGTTTATCGGTTTCATTCAGAACAATGTATTTACAGATCATTTTACTGATATGGCAAGGTTCTAAAAAAGAATCGGTAAACCCATTCAATATATTATTTAAAGGTTTATTTTGTTCATCTGTCCAATGAAATGTCTGCAAAAACTCTTGTTTATGCGAACCAAAATTGCTGAAATATTTTGTGTTAACACCATTGCTGATTATAAATAACTGAACAAAATGAAAGAGTCCTTTGCCTGCCCCGAAACTGTGTTTTTGATAGCGATTGATTTGATTGAACGCTTCTTTCATTTCCAAGCCTCTTCGTTTCAGCTCGATTTGCACTAATGGCAATCCATTCACCAGTAAGGTAACATCATAACGGTTTTTGTATTTTCCTTCTTGTGTAATTTGATTAGTGACCTGATATTCGTTTTGACACCAGTGTTCTACATTAAGAAATTCAAAATACAAGTTATCGTTATTGTCCCGAATAATATGATGCTTCTTTTCACGAAGTACTTTAGCTTTTTCAAATACAGAACCTTTATTGAGTATATTCAACACTTTTTCAAATTCGCTATCGCTGAATTGTATATGATTGTGTTTTTCTAACTGTGTTTTCAAGTTTGCCAGTAAAGCTTTCTCATCAGGTATTAATGCATATTTATATCCCAATTTTTGCAACTGGGCAACGAGTTGCTCTTCTAAGATTTGTTCGGACTGTTTGCTCATTATTGATTTTTTTAAACTCTTACCAATCGCATCAAAGGTTCAAAGGAATAAAGCGCAGGCCGTCGTCCGGCAGCTTCTTCCTTTTGTACCAAATAGCCGTTTTCTACTAATTTTTTCACCATTACTGCGGCTGTCGGTACAGGGATTTTAGTATTGCTCACAAATCTATTGTTTCTGAAAACAGGATTGGTAAAAATAAAATCAAGAGCAGTTAAACTCCATTTTGAAGACAATAATATCGAAAATTCCGTTTTCATTTCTTCATATAGATTTCGGATACGTTCTGCGATATCTAAATTTTTAGTTGCCTGATGCTGTACCGCAGTGAGAAAAAACTTAATCCATCCATTCCAATCTTTGTTTTTAGACACATTTCTCATTGCTTCAATATATTCATCTTTATGCTCTTCAAAATAGCCGCTGATATAAAAATGAGGTTGAGATAAAACGCCTGATTTCCATAACAAAAGCGTGATAATCATTCTTCCAATTCTGCCATTTCCATCCTGGAATGGGTGCAATGCTTCAAACTCCACGTGAGCTACACCGGTTTTTATCAATGCGGGAGCAGAATTGTTTTCTATATAATTGATTAGTTCCTGTAGGCCATCATTTAACTTCTCAGGGCTTATGGGGATAAATTGTATCTTTTTAGCTGCCCGGTCTGCCAAATAATTCTGTTCTTTCTTGAATTCTCCTGGAGTTTTTGCAGCTCCTCTACCCAAAAACAGCAATTGCTGATGCATTTGCTTGATGAAACTGAGCGAGAAATTATAACCCTCTTCCAAAGCCAACTGGGCATTTTTCAATGCTCTTTGATATAAAATGGTTTCTATTACATCTGCTCTTGCATTCTCAGAAAGCCCGCCATCAGCATCTGCTTCATATTGCAAAATCTCATCTATTGTACTTATGGTTCCCTCTATTCTGGAAGACAAAACCGCTTCCTGGTTCCGAAGAGGAGCTAATAATAGTTCACTGTTATGTAGATTTTTAATCATTTGATCATAACGAGCCAAAGTTTCCGTTGCCCCAATCAATTCCTGGATAAAAAACTCATAATTGATGTTGGTTGGAGGAAATTGTTCGTAATGATAGCTTACGGCATTGTCTAAATTAAAATCCAT
>JAFEAY010000022.1 GCA_018266175.1 Candidatus Dependentiae bacterium | reverse complement strand
TTACAAATGTTTTTGTATGCACTGTTTATCACTTCAAAATTTGCTTGAAAATTTTCAACGCCTGGATTTTCTTGCAAATTTTCAGAGCACATTGTAAATACCTTGATTACAGGATTAAAAATCTTCAACAAAAGTTTTGTACGCAGCTGTACTCCTTGATCAAAGAAATTACCGTTCATTGCCTGTGCTGTATTTGCCAATAAAACAATCGAAAAAATCAGTATCAAACGTGTAATCATAAAAAACTTTATTTAAGAAATTTAGAACGAATAAAGGATTAAAGCGTCAATCATATTCTCGTTCAAGAAGGTTTAAATATGCATCGAAGCGATATAATTTATTTCGCTTATGCCCGGTTATTTCAAATAAAATTCCATGCTTAATAAACAACTTAATGAAGCTTTGCGCTGTGTTATAGTTTTTATTCAGCTGTTGCGCAAGCTCTGTAACGCTGATGATGGGGAACTGAAATAGCAGAGAAAGTACCTCCACCGCAGCACAATGCGTCCGAGTTGATAATGTCGCGGACTGTAGCAAGTTTTTAATATTTTGTTCAAGAATCTCAATGTCCTTTACCCGTTGATAAGCATCTGTACAGCTTGCCTCAATTGCTTGCAAATAAAATTTGATCCAACCTTCAAAATCTCCTTGGGTGCGTACTTCATCTAAATGCTGATAATAATACAGATGATGTTTTTTGAAATAGTACGATGGATATAGAATAGGTGCACTCAAAAGACCTTGATCTATCAGCATAAGAACAATTAAAAGGCGACCAATGCGCCCATTACCGTCAAGAAATGGATGGATTGTCTCAAATTGAACATGCACAAGTCCAGCTCTAATCAGAGGGGGTAATGCATTATTTTCAGTGTTCATATAGTTTTCTAAGTCAGCCATGAGCTTGGGTATCTGATTAGCTGGCGGTGGTACAAGGCTGCCAACGCGTACCGCTTGTTTACGGTATTGACCAGGGCTGGCCTGATCTACTTGTCCTACTCGCATTAATGCTTTGTGAGCACTCAAAATAACGCGCGATGCAAGAGGAATTCCTTGCTCTTGCATGATATGAAGTGCGATATCAAGAGCTTCGGTATAGTTAAGCACGAGCTGAGTTTCTTTGTTGGGCTTTGTTCCAGATAAAGGCTGAGTAAAAACATCAAGAAGTGTTGTATGAATTCCTTCAATAGCAGATGAAAGCAGCGCTTCTTTGATAACATACGCCTTAACAAATCTTTGTACATTCGGTAGTCGATTTACTATTTCGTTGAGCTGGCCAAGTTTAAGCATTGCAGAACCGTATAGCTCTGTTAAACCAGATACATTAAGATCTGGATTCGCGGGAGGGAGGGGATTTGGAACAAAAGAACTAAGATTTCCCAAAGTTTGATACGTTCCGGTAGTACGTTTCATAATTACCTTTACCTCTATATTTATTCCTTTTCCAATAGTTTCTCAAATAAGGATACCCATTACGCATCCTTATTTCAATAATTAGCACTTTTTTGAAATAAGAACCAACTAAGGAGGTGTCTAAGTCCAGGTACACAAGAAAATAAAATGACGAATCTTTCATGTGTTTATGTACTACTCAGTTCGTAAATAAAACCGTAGCTTGATTGCCTCTGGATCATTCAGTATCAACCAACAACCAATTGAAAGCGGTTTTTAAAATAGTCTGGCAATGTTACAAAAACATCCCGCCAGCCATAACCAAGATTAACAACTTTGGATTTTTGCAAATATTGCTCAAGATTAACAACCAGTGCAATCTGCTCGAATGAAAGGTCTGGATACAAATTCCACAGCTTAATTGTTTTATCATTTGAACAAGAAACCAGTCGACCATCATTCAGTTGCTTGATGCATCTAACCCAATGTTCATGCCCCTCAAGCGTGGCAACACACCTGTTTGCATTCAAATCCCAGACCTTAATCGTTCCATCATCAGAAGCATAAGCCAGTCGACCATCATTCAGTTGCTTGATGCATCTAACCCAATGTTCATGCCCGTCAAGTGTGGCAACGCACCTGTTGGTATTTAGATCCCACACCTTAATCGTTCCATCAATTGAACCAGAAGCAAGCCGACCATCATCCAGTTGCTTGATGCAATTAACCCAAGCTCTATGCCCCTCAAGTGTGACAATACACCTGTTTGTATTCAAATCCCAGAGCTTAATTGTTTTATCACGAGAACCAGAAACCAGTCGACCATCATTCAGTTGTTTAATGCAATTAACCCAAGCTCTATGCCCCTCAAGTGTGGCAACGCACCTGTTGGTATTTAGATCCCACAGCTTAATCGTTCCATAACCAAAACCAGAAACCAGTCGACCATCATTCAGTTGATTAATACATCTAACCCTCTTTGTATGCCTCTGAAGTGTGGCAACGCACTTGTTGGCATTCAGATCCCACACCTTAATCGTTTTATCATTTGAACAAGAAACCAGTCGACCATCGTCCAGTTGTTTAATGCAATTAACCAAACCTGCATGCCCTTCAAGTGTTGCAAAGCACCTGTTGGAATCTAGATCCCACACCCTAATCGTTTGATCATTTGAACAAGAAACCAGTTGACCATCATGCAGTTGCTTGATGCAATAAACCGTCTTTGTATGCCCCTCAAGTGTGTTCACCTGCGCTTCAGCTCCTTTATCATCACCTACCATTAAGCATTCTGGAAAGTAGCGTGCATACGATGTTATTGATGGTTCACTAAAATTGCGCTCCATCACATCGTACCGACTCGCTCTACCAATCTCTCGATTCATGAGCATCGAAAAACTGCTCGGCACTTGGGCAGAAAGTCGATCAAACAGAACTTGATACAGATCTTGGGTTATGTCGACATCATTGATTGCCTGTTTGAGCTGTGCAATAAATTGCGCATCACTGGTTGCTCCAGAAAAGATTCTTGTGCCTTTTTTGCGCTTTTGATCATTAACCAAAGCGTGTTGTGAAAAGTCTTCATCTGAATCTTCAATAATCTCTATGTTTGAACTTTCACAAATTAAATTTGCTTTTTGTTGTTCTTGCTCACGAGCTTCGCGTTCATGCATAAGCTCAAGATTCAATTGCAGCTGCAATGCTTGCGCGAGCTTTTCATCATCTCCAACATCCGGTTGCACCGCAATTTCAATACCGCATGCTGATAAATCTCCCATGCT
>JAFEAY010000020.1 GCA_018266175.1 Candidatus Dependentiae bacterium | reverse complement strand
CCAGTAGCTCCACAGAGAAGAGCATTTTTTATGCCCGAAGATGATTTTGAAGATATCGCAATAACTTGAGCAGTTGTTTGCTTTAAACATGCAACAATTTTTGTACTGACTTTTTTTACAAGCCCACCAAAACCAGTCCCCAGACGGTTTGCATAGCCCACAAATCCAGTCACTAATCCAGATGCTGTTGTTTTAACATGCATACCAGAATTAACAGATACGCTCTTGATCAACAAACCGGTTTGATGCACAAAGCCCACGAGCTTTAAGCAAATATTTTTTAGAACGTTAGCTCCCCAGAGAAGAGCATCTTTTATTCCTGAGTATGACTTTGAAAAGAGCGAAATAACCTGGGCAGTTATTTGTTTTGAAATCGCAACACTGCGAACGGTTATTTGTTTTATACATGCCACAATTGTTGTGCCGACTTTTTTTGCATAGCCTGCAAGATTAATCACCAAACGTGATGCCGTTGTTTTAACCTGCACACCAGAATTAACAGATAAGCTCTTGATTGCCAAACCGGTTTGATATGCAAAACCAACCAGCTTTAAGCAAATATTTTTTATAACCAGTCCTGCCCAAAGAAGAGATGCTTTTATACCTGAATATGACTTTGAAAATATCGAAACAACCTGAGCACTTGCTTGCTTTGCAATCGCAACACTCTGTACATTTGCTTGTTCTGCAATTGCTGCAATTTTTGTATAAGCTTTCCTTACACACGCAATAAAATTAATCTGAGCAACATTCAGCAAATGCTTGATTTGTATACGCTTGTTGAAAAAATTATAACGAGAAAGCTTATGAGTAAAAGAAATGTTTTGAGTATGAAATGCAAACAAACTCTTAGTATGGCTTACCGTTTTTTTTAATAAGCTTCGAATATCCATACTTGTTACACCTCACAACTACCTATGTTGATAAACACTCTTAGTCTATTACTGTAAAAAAAACTTACACTTAAACTCAAGTAAATAATAAAATCATGCATAAGATGCGTGATAACTAATGAAGCTGCCTATTCCCCAAACGATCAATTGTTAACAAACTTCTTCGATTAAAACCAACAACAATACCTGCAGTCGTATCATCACTTCTGATGTCATCATTGCTATCAAGCGCTAAAATACGCATTGGTGATTGAATTGAACCATCGCCGCCCAAAAGCTCAATGCCTTGTTTAAAATCTATGTTTCTGAAAAAGGTGCTGAAGCTAAGGCTTGGAACAATATTAATCAATCGACGAATAATATCTCTACCCGAAAACAAACCTTTAAGCCCTATAAATTGACCGCTATCCTGAACAAACCCTTCAAAAGCATTCCCTTGGTTAACAACAGAGCTATTGCTTAGACGAACTGTTACCGAATCGTTACGTGCTGCAAATTGTGCAACACCTGTACTATCAGTTTGCAGGATGCCTTTTTTTGTATCAACAGAGGTTGTAACAAAATTTTTATTCAATCCAAGCACAAATTGTCCCCCATTTTCAAAGCTCAATGTTCCCTTGCTTGTGAAAGCGAGGTTGGTCAAAACTCCTGGAACTTCTAAACGCTCATTAAAGAAAGCATTGATTTCTAATACACCCTGGCTACCAATATAAACCTTTGCCTCATCGTTAACACGCAGGCAAAAAGTTGAGCTTCCAATAACAGACACACGCGCATCACCTTCACGAACATCTTCACTATCAATATCTTCATTTAAGTTCCACTCAGCTCCGCGATTAAGTGTAATATCAATACCATCTGGAGGGAGTGTCGGTTCATCAAGCCGACCAATAATGAGATGCTGACCGGCTCGAATATTCAATTGTGCGCCTCGGTCAAAGAGCAACTTACCATCTCCATCAATAATAACGGTTGACTCACTTTCACTTAAACCAACTAAAACACTTTCATCAAAAAGTAACCGTGTCTTTTCGGGAGCAAGCTTGCCCCCCTCAAGTCTCATGATAAAACCGTCGCCAAAGATAACTTTTCCACGACCAGTAAATCGTACCTGAGCATCATGTGCTATATCAAAAAATGAGTTGTATGCTGCATCAAAAAATAATACTGGATCTTTACCGTTATCCAAGAATTCAAAAATGAGCTCTGACCCTGGGGTCATAACAATCTCGCCCTGAATGGTAAAATGCTCTTGAATTTGAATACGATTATTCAAGCTACGAACAAATATTTTATCGTTTTGTTTAAGCGTAGCATCCTTAAATCCCTGGCGAACCGTTCCATTCCCGCTCACATTATTACCAAGATATAAACTCAACTGATTAACAGGATCAATCCCGAAGTCTAATCCAACACCACCACTATGAATCAAGATGTTATCTGAAGCATTTTCAACTTTCACGACCGAGCCATTTTGCTCAAGTTGAAAAATGTTTGGCAAAACAAACAAGCGATTTATAGTTTTATGCTTTTTTACCTGTTCTTGAAAATAATTTTTAAGAGCTTCAAAGTGCATACTTGCTGGACTGACGAATGATCGCGTTAAGACATTTCCTTCAATCCCTTTTTCAGGGATCTCATTATGGGAAAAACTATTCCTGCGTCCATATTTATTTTGCTTTTGTCTCTCGCGATTACTTGACGCCTTCGGTTTTTGAGGCCTACTACTTACTTCAATATTATCTTGCATCTGCTCGTATTCTTTCATGCGTTTAATATCAAGTGCTGTAATCACGTGTGTTCGAGGTTGACTTCTGAACTGAAGCCCTCTGATAAAAGACCGGTCAATTGCATTTGGCTGATCTGAATACAAATTCAATCCAGAATCAAGAACCAAGCCAGCTGATGTCTGCTTAATCGGGAAGCCATTTACTTCAACATTGCAACCACCAATAAACGCATGGGCATCCGCAACAAAAGAGTTACTATTTTGATTAACTATAACTGCCCAAGAGTCATCAAATACAATACTCGCACGCCCTACCGCGGAGCTCAAAGACAAGAGGTCTGGCCCAAAGTTTATTGATGGGTTGCCAACAATTGGAGTCTGCAGATGAAATGAAAGATGCAATTCACTATCAAAAATATCGCTGTATAGAATAAACCCTGTAAGCGCAAGACCGGTATCAAGCATTCTTATAGCATTGTCACTTCCTTCAACGATAAAAGTTGCATCCGTATCTTCCTCTAAGCTTACTTCAGCCTCTCCACCAAATCCTAGTGCCCCTGTAACAAGCGCTCCGCTCAGATTAACTCCTCGTGTAATCGATATATTTTCCACACCAGAAAGATCAATGTTTTGTAATAAGAGGGTATTAAACCCAAGAGAAATGTACTGGCCCGCTGTAACATTGGGAGCTAACGTCAAACGACGCTTTCCACCTAGACCACGAATGGTCCAAACAAATGGATTATCAATAGTTCCACCGACAGTAAATGCTTGTCCATTAAGCGTTAAGTCATCTGAAAGTTCAAACGTTACATTGTCACCAAGAACAATAGTCGCTCCAACTCCTAATGAAAAAGTATTGGCATTAATACGAGTCAAGGTAACATTTTGCAGCGTCACCGTTGCTCCGTCAGCAACAATAAATTGTGGGGTTGTTGGACTACAAAATTCAATCCATGCACCCTGACCATCAATCGTTAATGTATTGACGACATTAATTGCGTTAACTGGATCAACAATGCAGTTGCAGGGCATAAGAACACTTGTTGTTACCGGTGCTTGTACGAGTGTGCAGCAATGGAGCTCTTTTTTTATTTGAATAAGTGCGTTGCTATTATCTTTGGAGTACTCAAGAATCGCATTACTATTATGCTTGGTCAGATACAAGATTGCATTACTGTTGTCTTTACAACAAGAATATGCTCCGCCAAAATTACTGTTGCTCTTGATGGTGATAATTGCATTACTATTGTTTGCTATTCTGTTACTCAAGCTGATAATCGCGTTACTGTTATTTGTGCAACATTGCGAGTTATTAACAACAGAACTGCTATTCTTACAACAATTTAAGAGCGAATTACTCAAGTTCTTAACCAAATACAAGATTGCATTGCTATTGTGCATTGGCAGGATGCTCACAACGCTTGTAAGATTTATAATTGTATTACTATTGTTTTTGCAGCATGCAACCAGCGCCTGACTGTTATTGGCTGTCAGTCGCAACAGAGCATTTGAATTATTTGCTGATATACTCAAAGCAGAGTTGCTATTCACTCGTATTTGATTATTCAAATTCATAATCGCTTGGCTATTGTTTATTGTCAGTCTTAACAACGTATTTGAGTTGTTCATGAACAACCTTAACTCCGTATTACTCAGGTTCTTTACCAAATACAGCAGGGCATTGCTGTTCACTCTACAGCATGTTGCAGCAACCGCCGCTGCATTCAATATCGCATTGCTATTGTTCGTTGTTAATCTCAAAATCGTATTTGAATTATTCTTGTTCATAGCCAAAGACGCATTGCTATTCACTCGAATCAAGCTATCAAGATTCACAATTGAATTAGAGGTATTCTTGCAACAGGCCAGCAAGGCGTTACTCGTGTATCTCAACTGGTTTAAATCACCGTTCAAAATCGTATTCGAATTGTTTTTTGCAAGATACAACAACGCCTGACTATTATTTGTTGTCAATCTCAAAAGCGCATTTGAGTTGTTCGTTGCCAGAGTTAGTAACGCGTTGCTGTTCAATCTAATTTGATTATTCAAATTCAAGATTGCTTCACTGTTATTCGTAGTCAATCGCAACAACGTATTTGAATTATTCTTATTCAGCGCTAGCAATGCATTG
Organism: Candidatus Dependentiae bacterium; assembly: GCA_018266175.1. NCBI lineage: Bacteria > Candidatus Babelota bacterium. The sequence goes on along the minus strand of JAFEAY010000020.1, from coordinate 21 downwards.
CTGTTTGCTCGACAGCAAGAT
>JAFEAY010000019.1 GCA_018266175.1 Candidatus Dependentiae bacterium | reverse complement strand
TTGATAGAGCCACCACTTGACCATGTTAAACCAGAATCCAGTTCTAAATCTTTAAGTAATTGCATCTGACCAGTCTCACGCAAATCAATGCTTCCTGAAACAGAAACAACGGTATCAAGTGTTGCGGTTGCACCAGGCTTGATGGTGAAGCCGCCATTCATACGCACATATCCGCGTGCACTTTCGCCATCAGAAAAGACGTGATGTTGATTCTTGTATACAAGTGACGACGTACCGTCTAGGTTTGATCCCTGTAAGTGCAGACAGGAGTTTAGCCCTGCAAGAAGGCATAGTGTTATAGTTTTAACCCTTGATATATTTTGCTTCATCTTCTTAATCCTTTTTTCCTGAGTATTCGTTTTGAATTTTTATGATTACATGGTGGGGTCAAAGAATCAAGAGATTTGTCCTGGTGTATGCGCGTGTAATTCTATTGTCTTGAAAGATGTTGGCAAACAGCTATTCTGAGTTTGATTGAGTTATAAAATTTAATAAAAAAGGAGTGCTCTATGAAAGCTATACGTATAGTCTATGACTGGATGGGCAGCAAGGTTCAACAACCTTACGCAGAGTGGTGGCTTGTCGCATTCTTTTTTATTGAATCATCGATATTCATTATTCCAGTTGATCCGCTTCTTATTCTTTTTTGTCTTCAGAACAGTAATCGTGGTTTGCACTATGCAGCTATTGCAACATTTGCTTCGGTTGCTGGTGGAGCTTTTGGATATTTGATTGGTGCATGCATGTGGCAGACCATTGGTGCTCAGCTTGTCTATTGGCTGATTTCTGAAAGTACGTTTAATGCGCTTGTTGCAAAATATACGTTGTATGAAACGTGGGCTGTTTTAATTGGTGGTTTTACGCCGGTGCCCTACAAGGCAATAACGATATCTGCAGGTTTTTGTAAGCTTCCGTTTGCCCCCTTTATTATTTTTTCATTGATTGCTCGAGCGGCACGTTTTTTTATGCTTGCAGGAGCAATTTATTATTGGGGACCAATGATTAAGACTTTTATTGATAAATATTTTAATACTTTGGTTGTTGCATTTGCACTGCTTGTGATTGGTAGCTGCTTAGTTGTTTTTTAATTCCCAAAATGCTTGCATTTTTATTTCTTACTTTCTTATAATTCTCTTATCTATTGGGGTTTCATTAGGGGGGACTATGGGATCTTTTCGCTTGAGCGTATTCTTGATTCTGCTTTTAACGGTTTATTCAGATGGTCGAACATATCATGCGGTTTTGGATGGATTATTTAGATATGATTTACATTTTTTTGAAAAGGATGGAACAAAGCAATTTCAAGAAGCGCTTTTAAATTTTGCTCTAAATCCAAACAATTTACGTAAACAATATTTCAAAAATATTTACGACTATCAAGAGCTCGATAAGAACGAAAAAAATATAACACAAAATGAAGAATTATTTGTTGTACGCCTTTTCAAAAGGTTACGTAACTTTTATTTTGAATTCAAAAAAGTAGGTTCAGTCGATACTCTAGGCTGGTGTTCATGTGGACAGGCAAGTGCACAAGATCGAATGCTGCTTCTTCTTTTTATACTTAACGATATGTGTTCAAAAAAATATGATTCATCAAGAAAAATTGTATTCACCTCACTTGCAACTGGAGGTGCTCAATTAGAGTTTTTTATTGTTGTTATGCTTATTGAACTTGGATTTAAACATATTGAAATAAATTTTATAGATTATATCTACAGCGAGAGTGATCAATTAGAACGAAGTAAAAAAAGATTCTTAACGCATTTGGATAAATTTATTCAAGAAAAACAAGCAAGTTTTCACGCTTATTATGCAATAAACTGGTATCATGAAGCGTATGATTATATCAAAGATGTCATGGCCGGTACAAAACAAAAAAGTGATATTTTGATTGGAACGGATTATGGTGATGGAGGTATGCTTACAGCTGAATCTTCTTGTCATAATGGGATTAGATTTCCAGGCGAACAGGGCTATGGGTTTTTCTCTCAAGCAGGTCTTGAAGTTTTTATCAAGGAGCCGGTTAATCATAAGGTAGTTAATTTTTTTATTGATGCTGTGGCAAAGGTAGACAAAGGGTTTGACGTTATTGAATATCAAAAAAAAGTTACCGAGGAACTTAAAAATCCGTTTCCAAATCAAGAATTTTATCAGTGCGGGTTTAAAGTATTTGATGACCTCAAGGCATATGCTACACACAAAGATTCAATTACGTATCAGCTTCATAATATAGATAAAGAGCATAGAGATCCTTCTGATCCAGATCCTTCTATTATTCAAATAACACACGACGGTAATCTTAAAGCTCAAATGACCAAAACCTATCATGTTCAGCCTTACAGTGTCGATTTTCAAGTTGGGTTAGCTAAACTTCGTTATAAGCTTGAAAATCTAAAAAGTAAGCTTAATAACTTAAAAAATAGTCTTGATTTGCTTCGTCAAAAATTAGTTGAAATACGGTAGTTTTATTTTATAGGGGGAATATCTTATGGAATTTTGGCAAAAATATATAGGCGCTGGAGTGTTGATTGCTATTGCCGGCTACTTGATGATTGTTCGAGCTGGTGGTGAAGATTTCATGAAGCAGCTCGGATCGCTTGGAGCTTCTAAGTACATTGAAGCAATGAATACTCAAGATGACATCAAAGAAACTATGGAGAAAAGTTCAGGAACAGCAACAATTTTTGTTCCTAACGATGCGGCAATGAATGCGTGGGGTGATCGCTCTAGTTTTGCAAGTAACAAAAGAAAGATGCGTCGCTTTCTTAAGCATTCAATTGTTCTGGGTGATTTGACGGCTGAACAGTGTGTTCAAAAAGAGCGCCATGTAACCGCAGACGGTACAGAGCTTACCATCAAAAAAGAGGGTAGTGATATTGTTGTGATTGCTGGCAGCGGGAAAGCAAAAGTTATTAAATCAGATGTAAAATTTTCCAATGGCTACATCAACATTATTGACACCGTGTTATTGCCAAAAGATATCTAAAAATAAATAGGTTTATATTCGAATAAAGGCGAGTCTTTTAAGAGCTCGCCTTTTTGCTTTCTTAACGTCTCTTTTCTATACTCATCATATAATTTATGAAAGGGCGTTATGAAAAAAAATGTCAGCACATATTTTCGAATTTTAACTATTTTTTTATGTGCACTGAGTGTAGGCATATTTCACTCTTGTTGTTTAAAAAAATCTGAAACATCATCAACTTCACAAGCTCCTTTACATCGAGCACATTTAATCGTAACAGATGATGGAAAACCAGCGCAACTCACGTATGAATTACTTGCAGCGCTTAATCTTAAGCATGATGGTACGCTGCAAAATATTGTTGAAGTTACACAAAAAAATTTACTCAGACCGGTAGGCAAAGAGCGTTGGCAATCACCAGAAAGTGTTTATCAAGAGAACGCTGATAAAATAATTCCAATACTCAAACAGCTTGGATTATTGCAAGAAGTTCAAGCCGAACAGAAAGACTATCGATACGGAATTTTGCTGGGTGCAACGGTAACCAATGTCCGTAAGCGTCTCGCTTTTTTAATTCAGGAATGGAATAGAGGTGTGCGTGTTGATGAATTAGTTATTCTTGCTGGTCAACGAATACTTGATCCAGACATCGAAAGTGTAGCTGTTTTGTATGATCGAAAAAATGGTATTTTGCCGATCAAGCAATCGTGGCAAGACTCTCAAGAGCATCCAAAAACTGAAACCGAAATGATGCGCATGGTTTTAGAGCAAGCTGAGTTACCAGAAGGTTTAGCAAAAATTCCATGTACATTCATTGATGCTCCCATGCAAAAAACTGCTGATGGACTAATCCGTCGCCCCACAACGGGTGATACGGTTAATGCTTGGTTAGAGAAAAAACCTAATCCAGACAGCTGCTTGGTAGTTTCCTGCCAGCCGTATGTCACCTACCAAGACAGCGTCATGCGTACACTCATGCCGGCATCATTTTCTCTTGAAACAATTGGTGCTCGGGTATCTGAAGGAGAAAACTTAGCGACACTGCTTGATACGGTTGCAAGAATTTTGTACCAAGAATACCAGCTCGTTAAAGTATTGGAGAAAAAGTAATGAAGAAAACTATTTTTTTATTCTGTAGTTTGATGGGCTATGTTCATGCTGGTATTGAATTTAAAGCTGATGAGCGAGTCCGTGCATTGGTTACTCAAGACCAACAAATAACACCAGTGATTAAAGAGCTTTTTTCGTTAACTGAAATCACCTGTGATGGATCTTTGGTTGATGCAAAGCGCGTCGCATTAGAGGTGTTTCGTCGATCAAATGATCCCATAAATAATTTAAGAAAAGAGCCTTGGACAAAGCCAGCAAGCCCGTTTGATGCAAAGTTCGAACAAGCACTCCCACTCTTTGAGCGTATGAATTTTTTTGAAGAGGTGCTTCCTGAAAGCAAAGAATATACCTACGCAATTGTGCTTGGTGGATGTATGCGTTGGATGCGACAACGGTTAGCAAGTTTAGTTAAAGCTTGGAATAGTGGAGTTCGGTTTAGCCAAATAGTTGTGCTGACAGGAGATCGCCCACGTGATGTTGAGTATGAAAATGATTTTGAGCTGAATAATCGAGATAATGGCATTATGCCCATCAAAGCAGGGTGGTGCTTGCCCAATGTTTTGCCTAACAATGAAACAGGGCTTGTGCAATTACTTTTTGATCAAGCCGATTTACCGGTTGAATTTGCGCAGTTGCCGCTGACTATTGTCAACGCACCTAAGCGCTATTTACCTGATGGAAAATTGGTTCGTCCAAATACTCGAACGACCATTGAACATTGGTTAGAGCAAGACCCAAGGCCGATTATTGGTTCTTGTTTGGTTGCATCAAGTCAGCCTTTTGTAACCTACCAGGATGTTGTGATGCGGCGTTTTATGCCTGCTGAATTTTCCATCGAAACTATTGGAAGCGCGATACATCCTGATGATAAAACCATGTCAACATTGACTGATGTTCTTGCGGTTACATTGATGTATCAGCACGCTCGAATGTCTTAACACGGTAGTTTTGAGCATATGATATAGTTTTATTTGAGATTATAGGTGGATAGAATTTATTTTAAGTTCCTGTGCATTCGTTTAAGTGTGCAAAATAAACATAGAGATTGGGACAAATTAATGCACATGTAGGACATTCTAAATTATTCGAAATATCGAGTATGTCATTAATTTCATTGAAATTAAGGGTATTGTCTTCAGGGGTGTTGGTATTGTTTTCTGTTTGAGTCTGCACATGATTTTTTAGATGTGCGGGGTTTATTTTGAGCATGTTATTAGAAGAGGCGTCGGCCATTATTTCTGTAATTCCATAAAGCCACATATTGTGTTCTTCTAAAAAATGAGCATTGATTTTTTCAAAATATTGCTTGCAATAAAAGCAATAATTGGAGTAAGTTTTTGGAAAAACTTTATTAAAAAAAATCTTTAAATCAAAAAAACATTTATCTGTTCCTCGATTGTGAGTAAGTCCCATATGTCTACGTACTTCATAGGGGCGTGTTGTAATAAAAAGACAATTTGGGCAAGAGTAAATTTTTTCATCTGGGTGGTTAGCTTCAATATGTTTGAGAAATTTTGTTTTTTGAGAAAATGGTTGAGCGTTACACCAAGGGCATTGTAAGTGTTTTTTTATGAGATGATCGATATTATTTTTTCGATTGTAGTTAGAAAAGCCCTTTTTGCATAGATCACATTCTGGTTTTTCATAGTTTTTCATTCCAAAGATGGTTGTAGCATGCATCAGCAATACAAATGGTAAGATTAATCGTGAGAAAAAATTTTTTTTCATAAAAATCCTTTGGATACATTTTTTGCTACTTTGATATTTTAGTCCAACGGTTATATGATTTCTCAATAGTGTATCGTTCTTCAAGTTCTTGAAGTTTTGACTCTATTGCTGAGCTTAGATCTATGTTATGCATGTTACAAAATTGAAGTAATCCAAAGGCGATGTCAGCAACTTCGTGTTCTACTTCTTGCCGTTTTTTCTCAAGTTCTTGAGTTGCTTCTTGGCCAGTAACCCACATGAAGTGTTCCATAAGTTCTGCAGCTTCAGCAGCAATGCACATGCTTAGATTTTTCGCTGTATGAAATTGTTCCCAATTACGGTCTTGAGAAAACTTTTTAAACTTATTTTTTAGATCTTGAATAGTCGTTTTTTGATCGCTCATGATTATCCTTATGCAATAAATTGAAATCGGGGAACTTGCTTGCCTTCTATTTCAATGGTCTCTAAAAACATTGCAAGTGGACGAGCCCAGAGTGCATTATTTCCAAATTCTTTGGTGTAATATTTGCAGCGATAGAACACAAGCTCTTCGTTGGTTTCAGTATGATGACCTATGCCGATTACTTCATACAGATCGCCTTTATAATGACGGTATGTTCCCAGAGGGAGAGTAAATGCAATATGCTTTTGAAGGGAAGAAGGTTGAGTTGCTGTTTGATTTAAAGACATACAATCTTTCATCATAAAAAAACAGAGTAATAAGCTGATACAAAAAAAATTATTATGATACATCAAAAATATATCTCTCTTTGAGTTATGAGTTCAAAAAAAAGGGACGCATTGAGCGTCCCAAAACTTTGAGTAAAGCGTTTATTACGCTGCGTCAAAAAGTTCTACTTCGAAAAGCAATGTTGCGTTGCCAGGAATTGCTCCACCAGCGCCATGCTTGCCGTAAGCAAGATGTGGAGGGAGTACAATTTCACGCTTCTCGCCAATCTTCATATCAAGCAAAGCTTGATCCCAGCCCTTGATCACTTGACCAATACCAACGGTGAAGGTGAACTTTTGACCGCGGTCTAAGCTACTGTCAAATTTGTCAGTTTTGTTACCTTTTTCATCAACAAGCCACCCGGTGTAGTGAACGGTTACGCGTTGTCCAGCTTCCGGTTTTTTTGCATCGGTTGTTGCTTCGTTAAGTACGCGATACTGTAAGCCTGATTCGAGTTTGATAAATTCCATAGTGTGATCTTGTCCTGTTACTTGTTGAGCAATACTTTCTACTTCGTTGAGAGCTACTTCATCGTGAGCTTCTTCGATAAGCTCTGTTCCTATTTCGGTTGTAATATCTTTTTGTTCTGTGGCTGCGGTAACGGGTGCAGCTTGTTCGACTTTAGCTTTTTCTGACCCGCATGAGCTTGAGACCAAGCAGACTGATAGTGAAAATGCAAAAGGGAGTACACGACTTTTCATAAACAATCTCCTTAAATGGTTTTATTTTGCTCCACAAAACGTATCACAAAACAGATATGTTGTACACTGCAATGATGTGGAGTCTTGCCCTGAGTTTGGTGGAGGTTGTTTTGCTCAAATAACCTGTAAATAAAGAAAGCCGAAAAAATTATTTTGCTTCTTATTTTTCGATGGCAATACGAGTAATTTGAGGTGATTCTGAGCCGCAAAGAGCTTCATTGCCGTTGAGATAATATCTCAAGCCATTTCTATGAGGGGCTTTTCGTACGTTGTTATTGTTTAATTTTATTTTCTTAAGATCAGCGAGAGTGAAAATAAAATGGGGAAGTTCGGTAAATTTATTATTGGAAAGATCAATTCGTATAAGATGTTTTAAGTGGCAAATACTTGCCAAGAGAAACTCCTCGGTGAGTTCATTATTGCTTATAATAAGATTGGTTATGTGTTGTTGGGTAAAGGCTTCAGCGAGCGCAAAGATCTCATAAAGATGTTGGTTGATTTCTGGGAATTCAGCTTTGAGGTTGCTCAGGTCAAGTGTTATCCCATATTTATGATGATTGGTAAGATTCTGTAAGCGTTGCAGAATTGCTTTCACATTGAGATGGTCCAGTTGTTGTTCAGTCTTGCTTGTATAAATCAAGCGAATGGCCATTTTAAAGGTCCATTCTGGAAGTTGAGTGAAACGTTTTTTATGATTTGGATTGTCAAGAAATCGTTGAGCGTCTTCAAGTATATGAACAGGTCCCTCATCAATATCTAGTTTTTGAGGCATTGGAATCACGATACTGAATGTTTGAGACTCAAGAAAAAACGCAAAGAAAAATAGAAGAAATTTTCTCATCAATGGCCTCTTGGTTAATACATGCAACTGAGTTATGAGAGGCAAAATTACTTGTTGCTCTATGCTTTGTCAATAAGTTTATTAATCAGGCAGAAGCTTGCAAACTTCTGCCTGATAATTCTTAATAATGCTTAAATAAAATCAAGACGTTTTTTAAGACGAACGATCCCTAGCCATGTGCAGAGAACCGTAAAAATCATGATAATTCCAATACAGGCCCAGAATGGAAGATAGCCTTGTTGGCCCAATACTGAGCATCTGGTTGCTTCCATGACGTAGGTCATCGGATTGATGAGTCCAAGGTATGCAAATGCAGGAGATGTTTTATACAAAGTTCCCCATGCATATTGAAATCCACCCAAAAACCATACTGGATATACAAAGCGCATCCAGACGTTGCCCAGGCTGGACATGTTTTTAACATAGCTTGTTACCACAAGGGTAAATGCTCCGTAAAAAATATTCATAGCCACAAAAATGCTCATAAATTGAGCAATATTAAATGCGCTCAGATCAAATTTATTCCAGAGCATGATTTTACATAAAGGTAGTACAATGATGCTCAAAGTGCCTGCGCTGATAGCAAAAAATGCGATCATACGTGTAAGCATCAGCCATGCTGGAATTGGTAGTGTCAGGTAGTAAGAGATAATTTGGTCACCTTCGATATCACTGACCCAATGAATAACTGATGGGTAGATTTCAAAAAAACCTGCAGTTGCGCAAGAGCCTGCAACCATAAATGCTGAAAATTCATCATTAACGCCAAATGCTGCCATAAGGTAGGTATTGACCCATGCTGCAGTAGTCACCCAAATAATGAAGTTGATGATTTTATCGTTGATCAGTTGGCTGAAGATTTTTAAATCGGTCCAGAGTAACTGCTTAAATACATGAATATGAAATGAATTAATCATAAAAGTTTCTTTCGAAAATTATTGTTTCTGAGCATCGTTTTCTTGCATGAGTTGCAAAAAAACATCTTCAAGTCGACTCTTTGCAAAAGTGCTCATTAAATTATCTGGTGTATCGATAAGTTGTACTGACCCTTTATCAAGCACGCATACGCGATCGGATAAAAATTCAGCTTCGTCAATGTAATGCGTTGTCAGTAAAACAGTGATGCCTAAATCTTTCATGCCACGAATTTGTTCCCAAAGTTGGTGTCGAACGTGCGGGTCAAGTGCAACGGTCGGTTCGTCCAAGATAACAAGCTTGGGGTTATGCATGAGGCTGCGTGCAATCATAAAGCGTTGTTTGTAGCCACCAGAAAGAACTGGTGATCGTGCTTTTAAAAATTCGCTGAGCCCAAGTTTTTGGCTTAATTCACTGATGCGTTGCTCAATTGCTTCTTCAGTCATGCGGTAATAACGTCCTGCAAAGCGTAAGTTATCTTCTAAGCTGAGCATTGCGTTGAGATTTGGGCGTTGCGGGCAATATCCCAATGCTTTTCGATAGGTGGTTATGTTATCGCCGTCATAAATCGATTTGCCTTGAAATACAAGATCACCCTCTGTTGGTGGTTTAAGCGTTGCGATAATAGAAGACAGTGTTGTTTTCCCAGCACCATTAACACCGAGCAGGCTGACCACTTCACCTTCATACAGTGTGAGTGAAACACCTTTAAGCGCTTCTTTTTCACCAAAACGTTTTTTGACGTTTTTGATTTCTAGTAAAATGTTGTTCATACAATATCCGTTCTTTGAGTTAAAATTTTAAACGTTTAAGTTTTTAAACGCTTGAGGCGTTGGGTTTTTGTCTATAAATTCTTTGATCTGTATTGCTGCTTGATTGGGGGTTATATCTGTTGTATCGATAAATAGGTCGTACGTGCAGCCGGTATGTACCGTGTCATAAATGCTACGCGCATGTCCTTGTGGCGAGGTTGCCCGATCTTTTTCACGCTGTTCAACCGTATCAAGCGACGCGTTTATTCCAATAAAATAGACACGTATGCCCTTGAGTGCAGTCAGAAGTTCTGGTAACCACGATGGGTCATACAAAATATAGTCGACAATCACGTTGTTGCCTGTTTGTGCATAAGCAGCAATGGTGGCATGCATTCCGGCAATCATCTTGCGGCCATCAGGACCAAAGGTAAGGGTGAAGATTGGCTTGCCGTCGGGTGTGTTTGTCATTGAAGTTGTCCATATGGCTTCTGGGTGAGGCGCCGTTCCGTTTAAGTATTTTTCGGGTAAAACACCAACAAAGAGGTTATCAATACCAACTTTTAGATGTGGTTTTTCAAAAAGATCTTGAAGCTTTTTTTGAATAGTCGACTTTCCAACACCGGATGTCCCGTTCAGGATAATCACCGTTCCTTGAGTCGCAGTTGACTTGGATAAGTGTGAGCAGCCTGCAAACAGGAACAAGAGTATCGGCATAATAAACCGTAGCGTCATGGGGTGCCCTTTCGAATAAATGGCAGTACAATGCTGCAGAAATACGCAAAAAATGTGCGCAAAAAATCTGCAACAAAAAATAATCCTAACAAACGTTAGGAAAAACAACGTTTAAATAATGGGGAAATAGGTTGCCGTTACGATGCGTTAAGCGTCGCTAGGCTATTTTGACAAAGCCTTTGTCGGCCTTAATAGTGATTACCATTGCTTGTATCCTCCTGAGGTCAAGCTAGAGTGCAAAATTCTTACATTCTTCTAATTATTTCATAGTTTAACGATCGAGTCAAACATATTCTTTTTTTGTTGAATTATTTACAATTGTAAATAATTTTAGATATCATGAGGATACGGTGTAAGGTTTTTATATAAAAATTCGTTCAAAAAGGAGAAGCGTTGTGAATAAACGTTATAAAATATTACTAAAAATGGCTTTACTATCTGTTCTTGTGGTGGGTAGTTCATTTTGTTTTTTAAGAGCTATGCAATTCAATCCATTTGCAGCTGTTCAAAAGCAAGTAAAGAATGAAGGACTTTCTGAGCGAGAAAGAATTGAAGAAGACATAAAGATACTTCAAGCACTTGAAAATGATGTTTCAAAGCTCAAAGGGGGCATTGCTAATATATCACAAAAGAGTATGGTGAGCGGTAAAAAGCTTTACACGCTCGATTGGGCAAGTCTTGAGCCGGGTGAAACGGTTGCTGATACTGTGCAGATCATTAAAAATAAAATGGCAGAACTAAAAAATAGGCTTGAAAATTTATCTGTCGAAGAAAAGCCAGCAAGCTCTGCTGCGGTTGCAGATGTAGGCATCTCAAGTCAAGTTAATCAAGAGGTTTTGAGTAAAATTAAACAATCAAACTCTGTTCCAAAAGCAGATGTTGACCCTTCAAAAATAGATTCAAAAATAGATTCAAAAAACGATCGATTAGCTTCCTTAACTAAGGATAGGCCGAGTTTTTCAGGAAGAAGTAAGCCAACTAGAAAACCAAGAAAAAATGCTGCTGGGGAAAAAGTAGTTTTACAAGCAGAAATTGCTTCTGCACCACCTGCAGAGGTAGTTGAGGTAGCTCAGCCAGCGCCGGTTGATGTTGCTGCACCTCAAAATGAGCCACAGCGACGCCCACAAGAAAATCTTGGAGTTAAAAAAATAGCTAGTCCGCTGGATTCAATTCTTGGTGCTATAGAAAAAGGTGTTATGGTTGCGCTGAATGGAGTTCCGCAAAATATTAAAAATTCAGTAAGAGATAAATTTGCTTGGCTTGATAAAAGTGTTAGGGATCTATTTGCAGCTGATAAGAGAAGACCCAAGGGCATTGTTATTGTAAATGATGGATTTGGTCGGCCAATGTTTGAGATAACTAGAGATAAAATTGATCAGTCAATTAGAAAAGTTGTTTTACTTGGAATAATGGAACATTTCGGATACAAGCAGCCTCTAGCTGCTGGCGGATATTTATTTGTAGATCGCCTACAGGAAATTTTGAAAGGAATGCGTTATGCCGCTGATGATGGCGGAACTTTAAAATTAGCATATTGGTTAGATTGTGAAGAGGGTGATCCTAGAGCTGAAGAGATTATGAGCAAACTTATTGCTGATTACAAGATTCACCTTATGCCTGAAGGAATGATGATTTCTGAAGTCATTACACTTTTCACCGCTATTCAAAAAAATGAAAAGCTAAGAAATGCTATTAATGAGGTAAAGTTTGAGGTTACAGATTGCGATGATGAGTCAGTAAAAAATGAACAATATCCATACCCTAAGATGGTTATTTATCCGGCAAGTGGTAAGGACAAAGCTCAATTTGTTCTCAATGAGATTTTTCGCATTTTCGGTCAGCGTAAAGGGTTGGATGTAACTCCTCGATTCAATGCCAAAATAACAAGCTTAATTTATTATGCTCAAGGAAACGGGGATGAGAAAACAGAAGAGAATGAAAATTTCTTTGAATCAGATAAGGTTGTCTACAACGCAACAATAACGGGGAGCAGCGCGGGACCAAGAGGTTACTATTTAGAGAACCCTGCGGCTCGGAGAAGGCCTCCAGTTCAACAAGGAAGTAAGCTTCAAGGTGGTGTGCCTGCAAGTACCGTTGAAGTACCACAAACAATACCAGGAGCTGAGGCTGAACCAGCCAGAAAGCCAAGAATAGGTTTCTCTGAAGTTGGTGAGGATCAAGGTTTAGTAGATCAAAAAAATGCCTCTGTATCTCAAGACAAGCAAAAAATTGATCTGAGTATTGTTGCACTTAAAAATGTTGAAAAATTTGATGCTCGTGAAAATTACTATGACATTCTTGGGGTTGCTCGCAATGCTTCTTCTTCTGATATCGCAAAAGCCTACCGTAAACTTTCATTAACAGCTCATCCAGATAAGGGAGGAGATTCAAGTATATTTAATCGCATCAAGAAAGCGTATGATATTCTTTCAAATGTTGATGAACGTGAGGCATACGATCAATTGTTCGCAGCAACTCCAGCGCAGAGAGAACAGGCGACAAATGCTTTGAATAATCTTATGCAAAATTTGCAGGACGAAAAAAATAAAGATTTAGATGCACAAATTAATGAAGTAAGGCATGTTTTAACTTTGCCTCTTCAAAATGAGTCAAAAAAAGAGCTGCGTGTTCTTCTGAAAGAATTAGAATCTATAAAGCAGCTTCAAGATTTCAATACTGCACTTAATACTACACTTAATACTGCAATTGAAAAACTTGATGTTAACACAATAAAGCAAACAATTAATAGAAACCAAGAGTTTGTTAATACAACAGGATTAACGTTTGGCTACACACCACTCATAGCGATAATTGCTAAAAAAGATCTATCAGAAGGTGATAGAGAGAAGCAGAGAGCAATATTCAAATATTTACTTTCTGTAAGTGGCATTGATGTGCATAAAATGAGTGACGAAAAAGATCCAAAGAATAATCGAAATGCTCTTGACGCAGTATTGCTTAAAGTCAGCACATCTAAAAATAATAAAGTATTGAATGATCACTATAGAAAAATGGCAAAAAACCTGATTGATCTTGGTGTAAAACTTAAAAAATTTGCTACTCAACCTCAAGCTCAAGAAATCCTACAAGAGCTTAGTGCTAGAGAGTCTAACAGAGAAGCTACTCAGAGAATTGAGGCTGCTCAGTTAGCTGAAGAGCAGGAAAAGGCTGCGCAAGAAGAAGCAGCTCGCATTGCTCAGTTGAGAGCTGAAGAAGAAGCTGCTCGATTGGCTCAGTTGAAAGCTGAACAAGAAGTTGCTCAAAAAGCTGAAGCTGCTCGTATAGCTCAATTGATGGCACAAGAAGCTCAGCGATTAGTCGATGAAAAAGCTGCACAAAAAGCTAAAACTGATAAAGATTTTGAGGCAACTTTCCAGGGGAAAGGACTTCATGAAGAAGGTGCGGCTGGCAAAATGGTAGAGCAGTTAAAAGATAAGATGGAAATATTTAAGCAGCAGAAAGAAGCAGATATTTTGGCTAAAAAAGAGCGACAAGCTGAACAGAAAGTGGCTCGCATTGCTCAGTTGAAAGCTGAACAAGAAGTTGCTCAAAGAGCTGAAGCTGCTCGTATTGCTCAGTTGAAAGCTGAAGAAGAAGCTCTTCGATTGGCCGAGGAGGCTCGATTAGCAGAAGAAGCTCGATTAGTTGCAGAAAATAAAAAATCTGAAGCAGCGGCTAAGGTTGAAAGACTTAAGAAAAAGCTCAATCTCTCTGGAACAATATATGAAAAGATGCAAAAACTTGAAGAGACAAATAAGCTTACTCAGGAGAATCAAAGAGCTGAAGCAGCTCGTATAGCTCAATTGAAGGCACAAGAAGAGGCTCAGCGATTAGTTGATGAGAAAGCTGCACGCAAGTCCAAAAAGGCTCAAATTAATAAACAGTTTGCAGCGACTTTTCATGGAAAAGGACTTCATCAAGAAGGTGCTGTTCAAAAAATGATGGGACAATTCAAGGACAAAATGGAAACATTTAGGCAGAGCACTATTAACGATGACCTTGAGCGTTGTGTTGAAAAGATTCAAAAACATCAAGCGAAGCTGGATCAGCTTTATAATCGTAAGAAAGTACTGAAGCAAGAACATAGTCAGACACTTCAGAGCATTGAACAGCTCGAAGCTCGTATTAAGAATTTGCGCAAAAAAATAAAATCAGGCGACGAACAGCTTAGGAAAGCTTCATCGATAGCTGTCGCAGCATAAATTTTAGATGTGGCGGCAATAAAAATAATTTTAATAATCATGAAAAAAATTGATTTTAAAAGGATACATTAATGAATAAAAATTATAAAAAGCTTCTCAAAAAAATATTACTGTGCTCGCTTGCTCTTGCTCAGGCAAGCGTCTATGCAGAACCAAGCCTCAGTGTTAAAGAGCGAATGGCTTTGTTTGAGGAGAAGAAAAGTCAAGCTGAGCAAGAAAAAAGTTCAGTGCCGTTAAGAGGTATGATTAAACCAAACATGTCTGCAGTTTTTAGAGAGAAGCAGGCAATTACTGAGCTTGAAAAAGCATTGCAAGGAATGGACTTTGAAACAATAAAAAAAATTATTAATGCAAATCAAAGCATCGTGAATTCGCAGCAAGCGGAGCCTTTACGAGCAACGGTACTTAAGGTTTGCTATAATCAAAACGACAGAAATAAACAGCTTGAGATATTAGATTATCTTTTGTCGGTTAATGGTATTAATGTCAATCTTCTTTCCAGTAAGCCAGTAGCACAAAATGCGCTTGATGTTGCCGTCAAAAACATTAAAGGGCTTAAAGGTGAGAACTTGAAAGCTCACTATAGAGTTATAGCCCAAAAGCTTATTGCTCAGGGAGCGGTGCTTAGTGAGCTTGCAGGGGTTGATGATGCTCGAGAAATAGTTGCTCAACTGAGTAACGTGAAGCCTGCAGTTGCTGAGGCTCAAGAGCCTGTCGTGAGCTCAGGTGTTATTCCACAAATATCTGTTGGAGCTTCAGATTCAGTTTCAGGTGCTTTACAAGAGCAAATGCCAATACAACAAGCGGGAGTTAGAAGGATCTCTGAAGTTTCTCCAGCTGGTCGTATGATCAGGCCTATTGATGAGTCGAGTGATAGTCTAGGAATGAGATCTCGGGTTGAACAAAATATACCCGGAGCTGCAGGAGTAGATTCAAGAAGTGAGCTCAGTCAGGCACAAGCAGGGGTTGCTGATCGGTATGGTCAGCCAGAAGAGGCAGAGCAAGAATCCTCCGTCTTTTTAGATGATAATCAAGATGAGGATGAAGAAGTTGTTGTGTCTCCAGAAGGCGCATCTGAAATCTCTGAAGGAAGTATAACTTCCGAAGATCGAGAACGTGCAGAATTAAGCAACAAAATAGCAGAATATACCCAAGAGCTTACACAAATTGATGATGAACTCCGTGCATTGCGTAGTAAAAAAAGTGAACAAGAGAATGAGTTAAATAAAATTACTCAAGATGTTGATAAGCAAGAGCGTAAAATAAATGATCTTCATAAGGAGCGACAAGAGTTGACGAATAAGCTTTCATCAAAATAAAAAATAAGATTAAGATTATAGAAGAATGGGCGAGGTTTTATACTTAAAACCTCGCCCATTCTTCTATTTTATATTTAGAACGGAGCACTTTTGATGTGCAAGATAAGCAATAACTATTCTGTGATTATTGGTATCAGCGATGTAAAGCGTATTGTCTACTTGTGCTATTCCATTTGGTTCATTGAGTTGCGTTTGTTCCAAGCTGCCAAGAGCGTCTCCCGCTATTCCGTTACCAATGAGTGTTGAAAGCTCGTGGGTTTCTTGGTTATAAAAACGGATTGCATGATTGTAGGTGTCTGCAATATAAACGCCGTTTTTATCAGCAACAATACCTTGGGGGTGTTGCAGCTGTGCATCGTTTGCTTTTCCACTCGTGAAGCCAAAATTAAAGAGTCCTTTGCCGATCAGTGTTTTTACATCATGTCCTTTAAATATTCGTAAAGCGCTTGATTCAGCATCAACAAAGTAGAGCGTGTCACCGACAGCTGCAAGCCCGCTTGGTTGGGCCAGCGTTGCATACGGATGTTGGCCATCTTTAATACCTTCTCGCCCATTGCCGGTTAGAATACGCAATCTATTTTTACTCAGTTCGTAGAGCCATATTTGATGGGTTCCTGCTTGCGAAATTGCGATGACTGGTGCCGCGGGAAAGAACGCCAAGTCCCAAGGAGATGCAAGTGCTGTATCGCGCGGGACATCTTTGGTGGTGACATGGTGGCTGCCACGTCCACCAGTTCCTGCAAGACGCGTAACGGTTTTCAAATCAAAATCGATTTTTCTGAGCATATGATTTTTGGTATCGGCAACGTACAGAGCGTTGTGTTCTTCGTGCCATAAAAGGCCTTGGGGTGCGTTAAATTCAGCATTTTGAAAATCGCCGTCAGCAAATCCTGGTTTTCCGGAGCCAATAGTTTGAATAATCTGCCCATCCAGGCGTGTGATTACAATGTTGTGATGGCCACTATCAGCGATAAAAAGTGCTGGTTTGCCTTGAAAATTTGGGGCGTAACAGAGTTTCCCGGGAAATAAGAGTACGCTTTTTTCTTCGCTTTCCAATTCACGTTTAATGGAGAGTGGAGTTGTTGTGGGGTCAGGGAATTGTTTGAGGAGCTCTTGAATATCGCGAGCAATCTCGTCTTGGTGTTTTTCGCCCTGATACTCCCTATAAATACGTCCGTTTGGATCAATGACCAACAGCGTTGGCCATGAGTGAACACCAAAGGCTTTCCAGATAACAAAATTTTTATCATTTACTACAGGGTGAGTAATAGTATGTTTTTTGATTGCATCTCTAATGGTTTGCTCAACATGTTCGCTTAAAAATTTACCTGAATGAACACCAATAACCGTTATTTTTTCTTTAAATTGATCTTCAAGCGCTGCAAGTTCAGGCATGACATGCATGCAATTAATGCAGCCTGCGGTCCAGAAGTCGACTACAAGAATGCGATTGTGTAGATCGGTTGGATGAAGTGGGCGAGATACGTTGAACCACTCTTTTTCTTGGGTGAGCCATTCAAGCGTTTTTGGGAGAGGGGCTTTTTTTGGTGAAGGGCTTTGAAAGAAGAAAAATCCAGTAGCAATTATGCCCAAACAGATAATGCCTAAGAATAAAAATTTCATGATACCTGTATCCATACCAAGCTCCTCTTTGCAAGTCAATTTGATGTTAAGCAGAATTTTTTACTCTTTCATTCTTGCTTCAGAGCATAAGCTTGTCAATCCATAGACATGAAAAAAGCCTCTCTTTTTTGAGAGGCTTTTTAAACTTTTTAAAAGCAGATGCTTTTAGATGTTCTCAATACGAACAACCGTAATTGCTTGACGGTGTCCTTTTTTCAAGCGGTATTTTTTACGACGCTTAAATTTGAAAACGATAATTTTTGGTCCGCGCATTTGCTTCACGATATTCGCGGTAACTTTTCCACCTTCGATGAAAGGTTTGCCGAAAGTATAGGCGCCTTCACCGGTCTTTGTGAAAAGTACTTGAGAAAAGGTGACAGCGTCTCCTGCCTCGCCAGCTAATTTTTCAATTGCAATAGTTTTGCCTGGGATAGCTTGGTACTGCTTACCACCAGTTTGAATAATCGCATATTTCTCAAAAACGACTTTTGATGTACGCTCCATAATTATTCGGCCTTTCAGATCCACAAAGTCAGAGGTTATAAAACGAGTCAGGGACTTTTTTAACGATTTCTACATGTTTTTACATACGTAAATTACATAAATGATAGGTTTCATTTTACCAAAACTGCGTTTTATGTCCAGCAAAAACACAGCAAGAATCAAAAACTTTCCCAATCTACCATAAAAAACGGGGCCCTAGCAGGGCCCCCGGCGTGTGCAGTGTGTGTGTATTTATGCTGTAGCAGCTACAAGTGTGCTGACATAAGACTTAGTTTGGTTCCAAAAGCTTGAAGCTACTTCTTGGTATTTTGGCTTAAGGACTTTAATGAGTACCTGCGCCAATTGGTCATAATGAGTAGCTAACTTTTGGTAAGCACCACTTTTTGCAAAGCGGATTACATGATCAATTTCGGCATTTTCAAGGTGTTCAGCCGCAACTTCAAGCGCTGCATTTTTAATATCTTGGAAGAGTTCTTGATATGAACGAGAAGCAGCTTGCTTGGAAAGTGCTTCAGCATAAGCTCCAACCGTCAGAACAACACTCAATATCTTATGAAATTGTCCTTGGTAGTCATTGATGAAATTATTAATTTTTTGCTTTTTTTGCTCAATATCAGGAGTTGATTTTGAGATTTGTTTTATAGCTGACGTATTGCAAAGATCAATCGACTCCAGTTGCTCATCAAGAAGAGATCGTACTGGTGTGAGTGCAGGATCTTGCATTACTTCAATAATGGTTTGCTCATGCTTAGGCAAGATATTTTCAACAAATTTCTTAACTAAAGCATTCATGATGACAGGAGATCTTCCTGCAATTGTTTTGCATCGATCGGCAAATGAGCTCAAGATAATATAATCGGTAATAGAGAACCCAGCTTCTTTTGCAACCTTGATTACTTCACCTTTAACGTTATCAAGTGCTACTTGGTTAATAGGATTTTCATTCTTAATCTGTTTAACAAGCGTATTGATGTTTTCCAGTGTTGCTTGAAAAGATACTTCTTGCTGGCGTGCGTTGACGATGCTGAATACTGTTCCTGCAAGACTTAACGTTAATGTAAGTTTGCGTAATACATTGTAATTCATATGATAAACTCCTACGACCATGATAACCTCCACAGTCAATCATGATTTAGTTATAAATATTCTGTTCCAAACAGAATTGATCTGAATTAAGATCCCACCCCGAAAAATTTGATATGTACTCAGCCTAAAGGATTCTGAATTCTTTGACAAACGCCCCTCGCGGTGTCTATTTGTCAATAATCCATGTATTGATATCGCTGAGCAGATCTTTCATCTGTTCGTTGTCGATGAGTGGTGGTTCGATAATCTTGGGAACGTTGATGAATGCGGAATGATTGAGGAGTTGAGCTAAAATCTCTTTACCTATTTTTCCAGTACCGGGAATTGCATGTCTGTCTTTTTTACTGCCAAGAATTTCTTCGGTATCATTCACATGGAGTAAAAAAATATTTGCCAAGCCAATCGTTTCATCAAGTATCCTGACAAATTTATCAACATTTCCTACATCGTAGCCAAAGGCATGTGCATGTGCAAAGTCGATACAAAAGCCAATTCGTTCAGGAAAAGTAAGATGTTCTTTGAGGAGTACAAAATCGTAAAAATCACTGCCAATAACCTGGTTTCCATGCGCAGTATTTTCAAGCAAGATTTTTACGTTGAGTTCATTTTTAAGTACTGCATTGAGCATTTTTGCAAGCGCAAGAATCCCACGTTTTTTATTGAAAGGATCATGTGGGCTTGCAGGATATCCCTTTGCAGAACCGCAGTGAAGAACGATATAAGAGATATCCAGTTGCCCTGCAATGCGAATTTCTTTACGTAATAATGACCGTGAAATTGAGTAGCTCTCTTTTTTGCCTGTTGAAGCATTAATCCAGTACGAGCTGTGGATATAGATATTATCGAATTGCTTACGCAGTTCTTTAAAGAGCGTTCGATCTTTAAGATTGACCTTGAGGTATTTATCATGTGCTGGCGGGGCAGTAATAAACATTTGAAAGCATGGGAGATTGAGCTGGATAGCTTTTTGGGCTCCATGCACAATTCCCTGCTCATCAAGGCGTAAGTGAGCGCCTATTCTATTAAGGTAATTCAATTTTTTCTTTGAGTGTTTGTTCATCAAAGTATGGTTGTAATGCTTGGTAAAAATCGTACTTCACGCGTGCAAGCCCCTCAGGGGTTGAAGATTCAAAGCGCATAGAGATAGCTGGCTGTGTATTTGAGGACCGAATGAGTCCCCAGCCATAGGCAGCTTGAGCTCGAATGCCATCAATAGTAATTGTCTCCATATCTGTTCGACTTGAAAAAGTTTCTTTAACACTGGCAACAATTTCACGCTTTTCTTCTTCTGTTTTACAGATGAGGCGAATTTCAGGAGAGCTTTCCCGATGTGGAAAAACAGCCAAAAGCTCTTCAAGCGAGCGATCTTGCTGTACCAAAAGTTCAAAGAGCCGCAAACTTGCGTAAATGCCATCATCAAAACCGAAATAGCGGTCTTTAAAAAAGAAGTGGCAGCTCAGTTCGCCGGCAAGCAATGCTTGCTCTGCCTCCATAGCTACTTTGATTAAAGAATGACCTGATGGACATAAAACTGGGCGAGCATGCCATTTATTTAAAAGTTCCATCAAGCTTGAAGAACTTTTAATGTCGCAAATGACCGTTGCACCAGGATTCTTAAGGAGCATTGTTTGTGCAAAGAGTGCAAGCAGCTTATCTCCAGGTACCAGAAAACCTTTTTTCGTCATAGGGCTCATGCGGTCGCAATCGCCATCAAGTCCTATTCCAAAAACTCGGTCGTCATGAGTTGCTAGTTCGCGTGCAACATCTTGCATATTCTCAGGAACTGTTGGATCGGCTTCATGATTTGGAAAATTGCCATCAACTTCAGGAAAAAGAATGGTTACATCTTTCCAGTTCATCATTTCAACTAAGCGAGGATAGATGAGTCCAGCCGGACCGTTGCCACAGTCGATAACAACATTGAGCGAAAGTCCTTGCAGGTGAGCAAATTGATTTTTCAGATATGCCAGATAGTCTGACAAAATATCATATTTTTTTATTGAGCCTCGTTGTTGAGCAAGAGGTAAAAAGTTTTTTGTTCGGAGAATATTTTTAATCGCTTGAATTTTCTCACCCCAAACATACCACATCTTGATGCCATTATATTCTTTGGGGTTGTGTGATGCCGTCACTTCAAGCGCGCAGGGGAGTTTGAGATGATGTACAGCAAAGTAGAGTGCTGGAGTTGGAACAAGCCCAACGTCAATAACATCAAACCCAAGATCAAGTGCCGCATTTTGTATGCACTCGGTAAGCTCGAGGGAATGTGTTCGACCATCACGGCCAATAACAAAGGTCTTTTCCTGTGGGTTTTGCTCAGCAAGATAGGTGACAATTGCTTTGCCTAAATCATATGCTTGATCAAGCATAAGATCTTTTCCGACAACGCCTCTAATGTCGTATTCTCGAAAGATAATGTCATTCATGGTAATCCTTTCTCTCCTTCGATATATCCGTCTTCGCTCAAGCTTCGACGTGATTACTCAGGATGAGCGGGGGGTTTGTGTATCCCGTTCGTGGTCCCTTTGACGCTCAGGGCTTAGGACCAGTGGGTCTTGAACCATATTCTCAGTAAGTGTAATTCAAATAATTTACTTTGTCCCTACTTACTGGACGGTGTTACTGATGCTGGAGTTTTTGGAGTCTCTTTTTTTTCAGTGTCACGAGTCGATTGCCATGCTTTTTTTCCAGCCTGAACAATCTTATTATACGCACTTCCTACAAACTCTATTCCCTGATCAAGAATATTCAAAATTTTTTCAAACCAAGTTCCAGCTGTTTTTTTCCATTCACCTTTGCGAGCTCCATTAAACGTAAGCTTACCTGAAGTTCTTTGTTTGAGTTCAGGATTTTGATCAATACGTTGCGTTAAGCTCTTTGCTTGTTTTTTGATATCTTTCACCATTTGCTTAACCGAAACTCTTTGGTCATCAAGCTTTTTAGTGACTTGGTCAATTGCTGCAATGTTTGCTTTAACCTGATCGACAAATGCTGGGCTACCGATTGGAGCTTGAGGTGTTGGGAATGTTTGTTTGCCCACTATAGCCTGAGTGAAGGCGGGCGCTGTAATTGACTGAGTTATTGGGGTTTTAGGCACTGCTGATGGTGGAGGAACTATTTTTTTTTTTGCTTCTTCCAAGATGCGCATTTTTTCAAGTTCATCAACGGTTGGCTGTGTTGGTATAATCATCTCTTTAATTGAAGAAAGAAATGATGCCGACATTGTAATCGAGCCGGTTACAATGTCGGCAACGGTATTGAAAAATTTATGAATGAGTGTTTTTTGAACTGGTGCTTGTTCTACAATTTTAGTTGTTGAAGCAGCAGGAGCTGATGCTGCAGGTGTTGTGGAAGATCCAGGGGGCATGCTCGTCATTCCGGCAAAGGAGCGTGCAGGAGCTGTTGGTATTGCAGCAGGGGTAATACTCGCGGTTCCGGCGGCTTTAAGCGCCGTGCTTTTGCTTTCCAGGGATTGAAGTTGTGTTTGCACCGATGCCATTAAATTTCGTATCGATGTAACGGTATTATTGAACTCTTGCACGGTGGTTGTATCAATAGTTTTTTGAGTTTGTTGCATGGTCGCCAAATTCTGTTTCATCGACTCAAGAACTTTGCCAGCCTCAGTTTCATCCTCTTTACTTAAAAGTTCAAAACTTAATTTTTTTGTTGTTGCGAGTTGCTCTTGTGCTTGACCAAGCTTGGTATCAAGATCGGCAAGTTGAGATTTGAGTGTGCTCTTCAGTGCGTTAATCGAATCGATATCGGCAGTAACTTTATCAAGCTCTTGCTTGTAGGTCTGAGCAGTTACGGTTGATGGAACGCTTGAAAATTGAGGTGCTGCTGGAGTTGGAAATGGATTTGTTGCAGGGTATGGAGCGGGTGTTGCTGGTGTGGGGAACATCGGTGCCGGTGCTGCAGCGATTGGTTGTGGTTGCTGCGCAACCATGGGCGCAGGAGTAATAGGAGTTGCTTGTTGGGGTAATCCAGGTACAGGCGCTGCAGGAATCATCATCATTGGATCGGTGCCGATAGGTGCTATTTGCTCAGGCATTGGTGTCATTTCAAGCGTAGGGAGAACTTCCGGTACTGGGGCTACAACGGGAGCTGGTATCGTTCCTGGTAGTGCTGCGGGTGCCTGTGTTGCAACAGGTATGGGCATCGACTTAATAATAGTTTGTCCAGCAAGAATTACGATGAAAAAAACAAAAAGAACGGGACTACGCTTATTCATATATTCTCCTACAATTCTAAGATTCATAAAAATTACATTGGAGGAATTATCATTCCTGGCATGGCTGTTGGTGCAACGGGAGCAAGGGGAATTCCTGTGTTCGGTGTGGCGATTGTTGGTGGTGCTGGCTGCATGATTAATGGCTGGACTACTTCGTCTAATATTTCACCAATCTTTCCTCGTTGAGCTCCTGAGGTTTGATAAAAAGCATCAAGCTCGCTTTGAATTTGTCCAAGCTGTCCTTGAAGTTGAGCATGTTGTTGTTTTATTTGGTCGATAGTTTTACTTAAATCATCGGCGACACTTTTTGCTTGATTGGCAAGTGATCCAATTTGAGCGTTACCACTCGGTAAAAGTTCTGCTGGTTTTTCTTCTGAAAGTTCAAGAATGCCATCTCCCTTCATCTGTTCGGGTTGAATTTCAGAAGTTGTGGGTGTTGTGGCACCTGATGCATCAGGTGCCGGCGTTGCACCGGGCGTTGAGGTTGGAGCCATTCCTGAGAGATCTGGAGCTGGAGTTGATGCCATACCAGATGCGTCTGGGGTTGCCGTTAAGCTTGATAGATCAGTAGGCGGAGTGGCTGGAGTATCCATGGCTAGTGCTCTAATAATTAATGTCATAAAAGCAAGCGTAAAAAGTATTTCTCGATTTGCTGCAACCATAAATATACCTCTGTATTGAGGATGCTGTTAAAAGCATCTGCATTAGTAAGTTTTGATTGATACTACCAAGGTAATAAAAAGGAAATCAATCTCTTTGTGTAGACAGCCTTGTTCAGCCTAAGTCTGCTATTTCTTCTGATAAGCATTTAGATAGGGGACTTTAGAAACCTACGAGGGCTTGATGAACTCAAGCTCCGTTTAAATTTCTTATTTGATCAACGAATGTATTGAATCTTTGACTTCTGGGTCAGCATCAGCAATGACCTTTGCTATCGCGTATAACGGATAAGAATGAATTTTTTCATGGACTGAATAATTGTTGGTTGAAAATCGTATGCCGTGGGGACTCTGCTGATGATTTTCTAAGAAAAACTGAAGACTTCGTAGATTTTTTCTTACGAGTAACCGTGCATTTTAGCCATCAATGGTCGAAAATACATTGTAATTTTAGCCATGCATGGTCGAAATGCACGGATAGGTTAAAATCTCAAGCGCGTTGCTTATCAACTAGTCGATGATATTATCTTGGCTGTTGAGCATCTTGCTATACAGGGCATGTTTTTCCTTGTCCTGAATGATTGCGGTAACTTTGTTGAGTAACTTGAAGACATTTTCGCTATTTTGACGTTTTTGTTCCTCAACTGCGTGAAGTTTATCTGGGTGATACTTAAGCAATAATTTTTTACAAACCGATTTGATTTCTGAAGGATCACTGTTTTGAGAAATTTTCGTAAGAGATAATGTGTTGATATAGTCATAGAGCGTTGCTTGATCATTGTTTAAATAAATTCTGACTTCTTCAATGATTGCACTAATTTCTTTCTGCTCATTTTCAGATTCATTATTGGCTAATTTTTTTTGTTTTTCTTGTAATGCGGCTTGCTTGGTGGCTTCAAGATTATCAATTTCTTGTCGAGTTCCCCTCCAGGTATCCGTATATTCTATTTTGTAAGCATAAATATTTGTATCGATTAATAAAGGGCATTCTTGAGTAAGGCATTGTATAGCATCGTCTGATAAGGTAAATTCAGGATGCTGGGTATTAAAAATAATAAGCTTGATGAGCTCTTTTTGTGTCGTTAAAGCTTCAAGATTGCTTGCATCACCAAAATCAATCGCATTATTCGAAATATCCAGTATTTTTAGCTGCATGATCGACCCAATAAATTCGAGTGATCTAAGATTATTATCGGCTAGGCATAAAAAGATGAGGCTTGTACATATCGAAAAGCCATCTAAAGAATTTGTGTTGTTTGTTAAATGATTCCCGGACAGATTGATAACATTGATATTCTTTAAAAGTTCTTGGGCAAGCACAAGCTGAGTCTCTGGAGTGAGTGGCATTGGGTCTGTCGCAAAGCATTGTTTGCCAACACTATCAACCGTAAATTCAGTAAGGTTCCGTTCATGTAAATCAAGTGTTGAAAAGCTGTGAGGCGTATTTCTTTGGAGTTTTTCTTGATGCTTGTTGTTAATAGCTATGGCGTCACGTTCAAATGCACCATAAGCTGTTAGCGATCGGAACCCGAGTGAGGACCATATAATGTTAAAGGTAAATGGAATGAGTAAGGCTGGTAAACCAAAATAGGCATAAGCGGCTGTACTTGCAAGGCTAACTCCAGTCTCAATTTTATTTTCGGACACATATTTTAAAACTTTTTTTCCTAAAAATTTACCTGTCCATTTTACAAGAGGTGCGGACACTTTTGAGGTACTTGCAAGAAATAGTAATGCTTTTGTTGTCTTAAATGCATTTTGAACAGCAGTTGATGGAATATTAACCAATATGTATTGCAAGGGTGATACAATATTTTTGGTTGCTTGTACATAACGGGCAAGGGTTTCTCTTTCTGGAGTTCCTAGAGCGAGGCTAAGCTTTGATATGAAACTTAGATTTCTACCGTAATCAAGATTCATAATCATGATTTTTGCAATTTCTGAGTGTGTTAAATATTGGTTAATATTGGCAATATCTGATAGCTCCATCAGGTAGCTTTTCAAGGTACTTAAATTGCTTTCGACCTTAATCGCTTTCTGTAATTTTTCTAAAATTGTTTGTATTTCGATATTTTGATTGAGTTCAGCAGAGCGTTGAATAGTATCGATTGCTATCTGAGCAATAGCATTAAGATCATCAAGAGACTTAGCATCTGTTAAGTTGATAAGATGACGAGCCTCTTCAAGTTGTAACTCGATAGAATTCTGATTTTTATGAATAGGCTGTTCTAGGAGAGTCAGCTGATTATTATTATTTTCAGGTCTCTCATCGTGCACATCTTCTTTTACCTGTTTTTGAGCAGGAAGAAGCTCTGATTCTTTATCAATATTGTCTCGCTTGCGCTTCATTCCATTGAGTGGTAATGAGTGTGCAAATAACAATAAAGCTAAGATAGTATATTTGATCATAATAAAACCTATTCAATTTTTAAATATTCTAATATAGATTTAATTATATCAACTAAATAAGGTGGCCGCAAAGGCCATAAGGGGGCGTTAAAAAACTCGGATATTGGTAAAAATTGAAGCTATAATGGACGATTTGAAACTTTTTTATGAGTTTTCTGTGGAAAAGTTCAAAGGGAGTACTTGAAACGTAGGTATATTATTGAGCTACCAAAGGACCTGCAAGGCCAGCAGTAGGAGTTGTTTTTCGAACCTGTGGAGCCGGTGTCTCAGAGCCTGTGATAACTGAATACAGGTTTGAAAAAAATGAGACAAAGAAAAGTATAATCTTCTTCCACCACGGTTGAGGAACAACCTTTTTAACCGTCTTTTTTTGAGCAAGCTCTTTGCGTTTGGCTTCGGCTTCGCGCTCAGCCTGCAATGCCTTTTCGCGCTCAAGCTTAACCTGGAGGCGAATATCATCAAGCCGAGGTGCTCGGTTTTTAAGCACTAGTCCAATAGACTCTAACTGTCTGGTGTCATCCAGAACCTTGGCGATCTGCTGTCTGATTGTTCCGGCGACTTGATCAAAATCTTGTTGGAGTGTGGAGGTGAGATAAGTATGAATTGCTTGCAGCGGTGCAAAGACATTATTAACTAACTCGTAATAACGAGTGCGGGCAATGCTGTCATCAATAATTTGCCAGAGTGCATTGATGGTGTCATTGCCTTGATTAACCAGCGTCATTCCCTGATTAATTTGTTGGTCGAGCTGTGTTAAGCGTTCAGCAAGAGAGCGATCGAGTTCTTCGATAGACTGCATATTGAGCTTAAGCTGTTCAAGGCTTGTCTTGTTTCCTTTGACTTCTGTTTCGATAGCTTCAACTTTTATTTGATAATCGCGTTCAAGAATTTTATCTTGTTGCTTTTCAGCTGCAAGTGCTGCAAGCGTGCGCTGCTTTTTCTTTTCAAGGAATCCTGAAATATTTGAAAAAAGCTCATCGAGCTTTCCTTGTTGCACGCCATAATTTTTATAAAATTGATCAAGCTCTTCATCAATGCTATTGAACTTTTGATTAAACGCATTGCGACTATTTTGTATATCGACCGCAAGCCGTTGCATTTGGTCATGAGTTTCGTATGCTCGCTTGAGCCATTCTTTTTTCTTCATCCAGTTTCCCTGAATACCGATTTCTTTGTCTGGTAACTCTACGGTATCAGGGGCTATTATTTGTGGTTGCGTTATGCCCGATGCATCTGCTTGTAATGGTTGTTGTGCTAATTCAGGAGAGGACATTTGTTGTGCGTTAGGCAGTGCCGAGGTTGTTTGATCGGGTAATGGAAAAGGCACGCCGCCTATCGAAGGATCGGGCAAAGAAGGTGTGATACCTGGAAGCGCCGGCTGCGATGTGTCGAGTGCAGGTGGTGTAGTTTCGGCCGGCATAGCTCCCATTATATCGGGCTGTGGAAGTGCAGATGTACCGTCTGTTTGCACAGTCGGCTGTTGAGGTATTGGCGGAAAAATTGCTTGAACAACCGTGCATTGTACTAAGCAACTTCCCCATACAACAGCAAAAAAAACACTCCACCGTTTCATGTGCAACCTCACGTATTACGTGAAGCTCAGGAAAAAGCCCTACAAAGTTTTGGCAAGGTCTCTGAGCTCTTTGAAAAGACTCTTAACAAGCTCCTCGGCTTCAGCTGAGGTATAGCTCCAAACAACGCCTTGATCTACTTTTGTAAGAATAGAACGATCAGATTTAATGTCAATAATGTCGATGCGTACGATGTTCATGAGTGGGTGAACAATTGATGGAGCACGCACAACACCTGCTCGTCCCAGCACGCTGTAAGCGATGTTGCCTTCTCCAATGAAGCAAAGCATAATCTTTTTCTGCCATACCATGTTGTGATAACCGGTATGCTCCTTGTGGATACTGAGCAGAAGGCTCTCTTGTCCTTTAGGGTAAATGCACTGGACGGGCGTCGTATTAGGAATACCTTTTTCAGAAAAGGTAGCTAATGTTGCGACGCACTTTTCATGTTTCAAATATTCAATGAGATCTTCGGGTAATTTTACCCCTACGTGTTTTGCCATAAACCCTCTATTGCGCTTCTGTTAGAGAAATGAACTTGCCGAAACGAATTTGTAGTATACAAAAACTCTGGAAAAATCCTAAATTAAACTTATCACAACCTCATTTTCTAAAATCATACCTCGTATTGTTAAACGAATATTACCATTTATTTCTTCAAGTAAGGAGGCTTTTATCAATTCCTGAACTTGGATGAAAAACCGTGCTTTTTGATCTTCGTTTAACAAGTATACCATACTATGCAAGCCCACCCCGTTGCGCTGCCGGAGGCTGAGCATTAAATGCTCCAATAGTGCCTGCTGGTTGCTTAATACTTCTTTTGTATCGTAGGTAATGGTTGACCTGTTTTTGTACAGTGCCAAATAGTCAGGCAAATTTTTATGATTGGTAAATCGAGATTTTCCATCAAATGATGAAGATCCTATCCCAAAGCCTTTGTAGGGCTTGCGATCCCAGTAGGCCTTGTTATGAGTCGATTCGGCGCCCGGTTTTGCAAAATTTGAGATTTCATACTGCTCAAAGCCGTGATGTGCCAAAAACTCGACGGTGTATTGATACATTTCAATAACCGATTCATCGGCGGGCAAAATATGCTCTCCACGTTCAACTTTGAAATAAAGTGGCGTCTTTTCATGAATCGTGAGGAAGTAGATTGAAATATGCTCAATAGGCCAATTCATCGCTTGAGTGAGTGTGTCTTTCCATTGCTGCTGACTGACACCAGGCATACCCAAAATAAGGTCAATCGACATGCGGTCAAAATATTTTGGAGCAAGCTTCATTGCTTTGAAAACATCTTGGGTACGTTGTCGTCGGTTGAGGCGTGCAAGGAGCTGATCATCAAGTGCTTGAACTCCAATGCTCAGACGTGTGAAGCCGCACTCGCGCCATGCATCAAGTCGCTCTTCTTCAACATCTGCGGGGTTGACTTCGATACTTGCTTCTTCAAGCTGGCTTAAATTATAGCGTTCACGGAGCTGTGCAAAAAGTTCAGCCATTTGTGTTGTGTCATACAGGCTGGGAGTTCCCCCACCCATAAAAATTGTTTTAATCGGCGTTTTGAGTGCATCAGTTAATTGTGCAAATGTTTCAACTTCGCAACACAACGTTTCGTGATAAGCATCTTGATATTGCTCATGATTTTGAAAAGCTACAAAATCGCAGTAGTGACATTTTTTACTACAAAACGGCCAATGGAAATAGAGATGTTCTGGACATCTCGGGAAATCATGCGTACTCAATGAGGCCTCGATGCTTCTTTTTTCTTAGGAATTGTTTTTTTGATAATTAATTGAGCGGTTGTAAGATCTTCATCAACTTGAGTTCTGATTGCCTCTTCATTGGCAAATTTTATCCAAGCTGCACCTTGGAGCATTTTTTTGAGTTTTTCTAAAAGCTCTGGTTGAAAACCATGAAGCTGCAAAAAAGTGGAAAGCTCGTCATCAGTTTTGTCTTGAGTATCCCAGCTATAGCGCTTTTCTAGATAAGTTTTTAAAATGGTGGTAATGGCAAAATAAAACTTTTTGTAATCGTTTTTAGTTGCATATGTTGTGGTTGGAAGTTTTGCAATTTCGCGCAAAGCCCAATCCCAAGGGGTCACAGGGCGGAGTTTTCTTCTATAGAGCCAATAGCCAATTAGACTAAGTAACAGAATGCTGCCAACCGATGCAGCAACTATAAAAAATGGTTCTTGATAAAAGGGAACATAGTAATGTTCATAAATTTCATAAAATGTTGAGGCTTGTTCCATAATTAAATTTGCCTCCTAATTCGTTGATGAAAGAATGTAACCAATGGTCGTACAAACGATTGTCCAAGATTGAGATCAAGAAGATCGATTCTATATTTTTCAAATAATTTTTTTTGCTCAAAAACTCTGCTTTGCAAGAAGCGGTTAAGGTCGGGCATGCGACCAAAGTGCACGCGCGTGTCAATAACGGTTTGTTGCCCTGTTTCAGGATCTTCAATTTCAAGTAAACCAATATCAGGAAATTCTTGTTCGCATTGGTCAAGTACTCGAATGCCAATAAAATCAAATTCGCAACCAGCGACTTTGAGTAATTTTGAATATTTAATGGTGCTGTCAATCCAGTCAGAGATAAAAAAAACAACAGCATTTCTTTTTCTTAAACTAATCAAAAATCGTAGTGCCGCTGCAATATCCGTTTGCTTGCTAACCGGCTTGATCGAATAAACAGTTTCCAAAATTTTATTGCTATGCGCCATGCCGCGTGATGGTGGAATCCATTTTTCAACAACATTTGAAAAAAAGAGTGCACCAACTTTATCTTTGCTTTCAGCGGCAATAAAAGAGAGTGATGCTGAAATTTCTGCAACTAAATCTTTGCGAAGCTGATTGGTTGACGCATAAGCGGATGAAGCAGATACATCGATAGCAAGAATGATTGTGCGATCTCGCTCTTCGATAAATTGCTTAACCATCATCTTATTCATTTTTGCAGAGCTATTCCAATCGATGGTTCGAATGTCATCGCCTGCTTGATATTCACGAATTTGATGAAATTCAAGGCCTGACCCTTTAAAAGCAGAAATGTAATCGCCACTCATCGCACTTTGCATCATGCGCTTGGTGTAGATTTGAATTCGCTTAATTTTTTGTCTGATCTCTTGCGTTAACATGTGATCACCTTTTTTATCTTACCAAATCTCATCCATAACAGCTTGCAGAGCTGGGGGTAATTTAATTGAACCATCAGCTTGCTGATAGTTTTCCATCAATGCAACCATCAGGCGCGGCAATGCCAGCGATGATGCATTGAGCGTGTGTGCAAGCATTGGTTTGTCTTCTGGGTTCTTGCGATGTCTAATTGCTGATCGTCGTGCTTGGAAATCGGTACAGTTGCTACATGAAGAGACTTCGTAGTAGCGGTCTTGTCCAGGCAGCCATACTTCAATATCGTAGGTTCGTGCTGAGGAGAATGAGCAATCTTGAGCTGCAAGCAAAGTAACGCGATAATGTAAACCCAGCGTTTTTAGAAGGTTTTCTGCACACTGAACCATATGTTCTAATTCTTGATTAGAATCTTCAGCTTTACAAATTGAGTAAAGTTCAACTTTTTCAAATTGATGAATTCTAATTAATCCTCGTTCACTTGAACCGTAGCCACCCGCTTCACGCCTGAAGCAGCTAGTCCAAGCAGTGTTACGCAATGGTAGATTATCGGTTGCTAAGATTTGATTCGCATACATATTGGTTAAACCAACTTCTGCGGTTGGAATTAAGCATAAACCTTCATCTTTGATTTCATAAAAATCGCCTTGAAACTTAGGCAAGTTGCCAGAGTTATAGAGTGATTTTTCAAGAACCAATGCAGGTGGAATAACTGGCTCAAAACCAAATTTAACATTGTTTTTAATCATCATACGAGTAAGTGCGTAGATAATTTTGGTACCGAGTGTTTTATAAAATACAAACTGGGCACCCGACATTTGTGTCCCCATCTGCATGTCGAACCATTGAGCTTTTTCGTTTAAATCAAGGTGATGCTTGATTGGGAATGAAAAGTTTGGCTTTTCACCAATCACACGAACCGGGAAATTAGCTTCTTTATTTCCTGCAGGAATATCATCTTGAATGACATTTGGGCAGGAAAGGTATATTTTTTTGAATTCAATTTCATCTTCTTCCAGAGCAGTTTCTTTTGCTTTGAGCATTTTGCCCAATTCAATTGCTTGTGCTCGAACGTCTTCACTGATCCCTTTGGCACCTAAGCTTGCGAGTTCATTTTTTTGCTTGCGCAAATCCTCAACTTCATGACGAGCTTGTCGGATATCTGAGTCCAGTTTAATGAGGAGATCGATTTGAAAAGAAGGCTCTTTTCGTAAAAGAAGTTGTTTAATTTTTTCAGGCTCTGTACGAAGTAAATTTAGGTCTATCATGAGCTGCTCCAAAGGGTTAGGCAGTACGCTGCGATTATGTTTATGAGTCTTGAATAGTTATATCGCGATTAGCGTGAGGTTGCAACCAAAAGAGCTAAAAAAATGGGCCAAGAAAGAATCTTGACCCATTTTTAATTTTATAATTATTAGAGATTAATTATCATGCTTAGCCATGATAGCGTGAGCCTCGTGCAATATTTCAGCTGCAAACCCTTGGTTTGCAAGGAGCTGGAGCGCAATTGGTTGGTCGCTTATGCCAGATTCAAGCTTGTACGGATAAATGAATCCACCATCTGTTTTAATCACAGAAACTTTAAAGTTCTTGAATAAACCATTTGTTGTGGCTTCTAAGTTGGTGAGCTCTTTAAAGTGAGTTGCCACAATAGTCATGTTGTTGTCAAAGCTTGAGATATGCTTAGCAACGCCATAAGCTGCAGCTTCGCCTTCTTTGGGATTAGTTCCGGTAAAGATTTCATCCATAATCACAAAGCTGAACTCAGAAGGATTTAAGCTCTTGATGCTTTCAAGTAATGCTTGAGCACGGTGCATTTCTGCTTGGAAGAGTGATTCTCGTCCTTCAGAGTCTGTAATATTTAGGTAGGTGTTGATCTTGGTAAATGGGGTCATACTCAGAGCTCGTGCAGGTGCTATGCCTATTGATTGAGCAAGCCAAACACAGAGCGTGATAGCTTTAAGTGAAGTCGATTTACCACCAGCATTTGGGCCGGTGATGATCAAGTTTCTTCCTGCATCTGCTGTGCCAAGTTCCAAATTATTCGTAACAACGGTGCTTGGTTTGAGCATAGGATGCCAGAATTCTTCAGCTTTGAGATAAGGCTTATCACTTGATTGAAAATCAACAAAGCAGTACTGTGCAGCATCTGGATGAGATGCATGTTTTTTGTACAAACGAGCAAGAGCAACATAGGCGTCAATATCTCCAGCCTTGCCAAGCGCGTTAACCACATTGTTTTTAGCATCTTGTAATGTTTTAAAGGCTGCCAAAACACGTCCATAGTTGGAGAAGAATGATGCCTCTCCTTCAAAAGTGCCTGATTGCAGCGTGCTGAGTAACTCTTTTGCTTCAGCATTTGTAACTCCGGATTGTACAAAGTTTTTTGCGTCAGGGAGAAGCTTAGAAAGTTCAGAATCAGTATTAATGATTGAACCAATTTCTTTGATATTGTTCATGTATGAAGCGATATTAATCATTTTTTTCTGCAATGTGTCGCAAATATTATATTGATTGACTGCAGGGGCAAAAACGTTGATTCCAAAAACAGCGTATTGAATGGAAAGGGCAAAACCCATATAGGCAAGCATGCCTGCATGCCAACGAAGTTGAGCCATTGGATCAGCTGGCAGACCTAAAGCTTCTTGAAGCTTAAATGATGCGGCCAGAAAAATATTACCCATCAAAATATTAATTACTGGAAATACAAAAGTTCGAATACTTTCTGCTTCAAGTGCATATTCATTTTTGTTGAGAGATTTCAAGAAGCTCTTTTGAAAGTATGCTTCTTCAAAGAACGATGCAATTTCTACTTGAATCTCTTTCCAAAACCAAATCAATTCATTTTCTACCTGCTTGATTGAAAGAAGTTTTGCTTCAAGCTTTTTACGTAAAGCAGGTTTATTTACAAGCTGTTTAATGATCTGTTGTCGTTTGACGAGCTCCTTAATATCAGCAGT
This sequence comes from Candidatus Dependentiae bacterium, assembly GCA_018266175.1. NCBI lineage: Bacteria > Candidatus Babelota bacterium. Next base: position 23,787 of record JAFEAY010000019.1, on the reverse strand, counting down.
TGGCGTGTAGAGCATTTTTTGCAGTTGTACTTTTCCTGCGGTGGTGAGTGTGTAATCAATTTTTGAAAAAATATTACGATCAAAGTCTGGAGCATTTCCAGCAAGCATTTCTAGATCGTTGAAGATATTTGAATTTAAGATATTTGGGTAAGATGTTTTACCTTCATGTGAAGTAGCTAAAATTGAGTACATCAAATTAATTTTCTCAGCATGACCAACTTGAGGAATCTGCAGTGAGTTAACGGTATATTTTCCTTTTTTCTCAAATTCTACCATGAGATCCGCATTCTTTGCGTTGAGCTCTTTAGATGCTTTTTTTTCAGCTTTTGCTGTGTTTGCAATTGCCGGGAGATAGTGATTTTTTACAGCAAAATAAATATTAGATTGCTCTTTTTTTGAATTCTTTTTTTCAGTTAAATTTTTTGCATGAATTGTTGGTGCCATGCACAATGCGCTTGCCATAATGAGTGAGTATGCGATTGCGTGTAGAGCTCTTTTCATGAACAATCTCCAGGGGGTAATGTATAAAAATTTATAAAATGGATAAATAACAATAGCAAGATTTTGCAAACAAGCAAGTGGAATATCGTTAATTAATTATATTTGAAATATTTGTTATAATAATAAAAATAAGGGCCAGAGAATATGAATATTCTCTGGCCCTTGCAAATTTGGTGACAGTTTAAAGAACAATTTCTTGTGCAACGATTTCAGCATTTCCTTGATTGCAATCAGGGCATGTACGTTTGTGGGTAAACCATGTACTGATACATTTTTTGTGAAAAATATGACCACATTGTAAGCTTCCAATGAGCTCTCGTGGAGAGTACCCATCTCGACAAATAGAGCACATTTGGCCAACAAGTTTGATTGTATCGATAACATTCTTGAGCTTTTGGCTTACAAATAATTCAATTTCTGCAACGGTAACATAATCTCGACCATAGTTCTGCATCCGTTCGCGTAGGCCTGAGATAACCTTTTGAATACTTTGACCATATGCTGCAACAGTTCGAGCTGGTACATGGTCAGGGTCTATTCCATTTTGACGAAGCTGCTTGTCTGCTATATCAAGAACTTTTGATTCAAGATGAAAGCGCTTAACTTTGCTTGGTTCTTCGGTAGAGATTGTTGCAGGAGTATCTGATTGGTGTGCAGCATTGTCGCCAAACAGAAAATCCCATAAATTAAAGCTTGTATTAGGTTTTGCAGAGTTTTTAATGTGTTGTTCTGCTCGACGAATAAGCGCAGTCATTTCTTCTTTTACGAATCGTTCAATTTCGTTCGTACGAACATAATCGCGATTATCAACATTCATAATATTACGTAATCGACGGAGTATTGTTTGTCGACGGCTTTGAAATTCTTGAGTCATGGAGGAGGGAAGTGAAGAGACGCTGATGTTTTGTCTTCTGAATTCTTCATGAATAGCATTGGTAACGGCTGAATCCATGTGATGAGTAAGAACTACGGTGCGCAAATTGTCATAGAATTTACTGAATTGATAGTAAACAGCTGAAGAAAGCTCTCTTTCATCAAGTAAGTTGTTTTGAGCTTGTTGTTTAAGTGAATCAACCACGGTATCAATTTTTTGATAATACTCAGTCATGAGTCGAGGTGGGATTTGTGATGCCGGAAATCCTTGTCCTGCAAGGTACTCGTCAGCTTTTTGAATAACTATTTGCCGTATGTTACTGATAGATATTTTTGATGAATAAGATGGTATGGTTACCGCATTCAGTGGTGCGGTTAAAGCGACTACACAAAAAGATGCAAGTGCAATTTTTTTTACCATAGCAATCATCCTTCGGAACACAAATTTTTTAAGCCTTTTAACAGCTCTATTTATGCCATGATATTTGCGAAATTAAAAGGATTAAATTTTTTATTTTCATGTGGGGTTATAATTTTTGAGGAGCCAATCTCTTCCTTTCCAAAGATTAATGAACTGTGCTTTGTGCGGGTGCCTGGAGCGTAGATGCCAATACTTAAAAGAAAGCTGCCTGAGCGCTTCACGCTTATTTTTACCTTGTTGATCCAAGGCCCACAGTGCAGCAGCTTCTCCCGAGCGGTCCGCACCGCTGTAGCAATGAATGAGTATCGGTTTGGGCGCATAGTCATAGAGTGCCAAGAGTTGTGTAATTTCATGCTTGCTTGAAAATCGGCATGCGCTCATGGGGATATCAAAAAGTTGTGCTCCGAGCTCCCGTGCCAAAGCCTTTTCTTTTTGCCACCAGTCTTGTGTTGAGTTCTTGCCGCGTAAATTAATAATAGTTTTAATCTGAAATTTTTTTATGTAATAAGCACATTTGCGTGCAGAAAGTTGTGCTGAGCGATAAAGCTTGCCATGCTCAACGGCATAAAAATTATCAAATAACTTCTCTAAAACTGAGATGCGAGCAGTTTTTTTTTGTACTAATTGATTGTGGGATGTTGATGCGTGAGCATGAACATTCCACAATAACGATAATAAAAAAAGAAGAATGCCGACGTGTAACGGTCGGCATGAGTGTGAATTTCCCTGCATAAGACCCCCCAGCCTCTTTGATTTTTTCAAGATATCAAAAGAGGGGGAGCCAGAACAAGTGATTGAGTAAAATGAGATCTTTTTATTGAGTGTTCTGGAGCAAGTTCGCTATGATCGTATCGATGTTTTGGTGTACCATTTTACATATTTTGTTACGTTCTATATGGGTTAATTCTAAATTGGAAATTTGGTGGTAAGATGAGATAAGCAACGTTCTGAGATAAAAATTCGAGAGGCAATCTTGAGTTAATTTATTATAAAAATCACGTGAGTATCTTTTAGACAAAAAGTCTTTTAATAAAACTTTTTGGTCAAAGTTATTCATGACATGCTTAACGAGTTTAAGCGTTGTTATAACATTGAAATAATAAGCTTCTACTTCGTCGAGGTCTTCGATATGTGCGGGAATGTAATTATCAAATGATATATCTAGGATGAACGATAACTGGGGAAAAGCAGGATGTTCTGTTTCTTTAAAGCATCCAAAATATGATTCTTCTTCATAAGAAAGATTAATATTTTTCAATGGTTGGTTCATTGCATTTGTGAGCGTCATTGAAAAGCAGATGCTTGCAAGTGCGAATAGTTTGATCATGTTCATCAATAACTCCTGGTGTATAAAATTAACTGAGCCGTCTTGGCTCATAAAAAACATTTCTTTATGAGGGCAATTGCTTTGTTAGAGATTTGATATTCTTGCATCTATGATCTTTTGTAGATTTCTGTCAACCATTGCTTGAATTTTACTCAATTTTGTTTGAGGTATTCTTATCCGTTTAAGTTCAGTTGAGTAACGCAAACTCAATGTGTGAAGATGTTCTTCAAATTTATCCTTTGAGAAAGAGTGAAATTTTTTGGGAAGTAAAAAAACGAATTCGTAATGCTGTATGACGTATTCAAAAAACTTAAGCGTTGCCAATATATTAAAAACATATTTATCAGTCTCGTTTGGAAATTCAATGCTTGAAGGAACGAGTTCAAGTATTTCATCTGGTTGCAATGATTGTTCGCTGTCGAGCGGTTGCTCTTGGTTTGATAGTGGGACTGAGGAGTAAATCCATCCATCAGGAGTTTGCTGACGATTTTGAGGATCCATGCCATATATGAAAGCAACGGTGTCGGTAAATGCTGCGAACATTTTATTTTTATCGCCGCTTGCAACTGATTTGTGAAAATTGTCGGCAATTCGATCCATTGCTTGTACTTGAGTATGACAAAAAAAGATGGATGCAACAAAGAGTACTAATTGTTTTGCAATGTTCATAGAGAATTCTCCTTTTAATTGATAATTTTATTTTTTACTACAAGAAAAACATTTTCTGCCATTTCTGTTGCGTGTTGAGCAATCTCCCTATCAACATAAAAAGTATCACTGGGATAGCGAGAATCATGGCAATACGGATTGAGTTCTCTGCTTTCTTTAAGGAGTATCATGAATTCTGGATTAACTCTTACACAATATTCAAGGAGTAAGCCAAGGTCATGTGTCTTAGGAATGGGTTGCTTAGTAAAAATTATAAATGCTTTAAATGTTTTTTCCGCTGATTGATGAGTATGGTAAACCGAACAATCAAGCGTTTCATCATCGTCAAGCAATTTCTTAGAGGCTTTCAGATCACTGGATGCTTTTTTTAACCAATCTTTAACCCCTGGCATAAACGCTCCTGCCTCTAGTTTTTATTTCATAAATTGGTGATGTGACATCTTGAGAAAATTGATCGAATTCATGCTGAGTAAAAACAATTATGTTTTTAGGAATTTCTAATCCAAGTAAAGCATCAAAGGCTTTATATCCTCTTTTGTGCACTTTTTGATCGGATGATTCTATTACAATCAACAACTCAAGATCGCTGTCATCATCTGGTTTACCCCACGCATAAGCGCCAAAAAGGTAAATTTCCAGAGGATTATAGGCCTTAACTAATCTTTGAATTGCTTCTTGAATTGTTTCTTTTTCGATCATTCTTATTCCTTTAATTGTTAGCGTTATTATGAGTGTTATTCGCTTGCGCTCTTTTTTCAATGATTGCTTGAAGGTACGTATCAACCATGTTTAGAATCTTATCCTTTTTACCTTGAAGCAATTGTAGTGTTCCAAGATGAGTTGAACAGCGCATATGAAATTTGTGGACGTGATTTTGAAATTCTTCTTTTTTCATTATAAGAAGTTTATGAGGAAGGATGCGTTTATATTCTTCATAATTCCAACAAGCATCATAAGCTTCACGCAGTTCATAAAAACCTCTCTTTGTGTTTATTTTGGTATTGGCATAAAAGTTCATCAGACACTGAGTTCAATATAACTGCTCCATCAAACAAAACGCTGAGTACCGTTGAGTTATCAACAAACGCTGTGTATTTTACACTATCCTTTTGTCTGAGTGAGTATATCCAGTTGGTAGTAAGGTCAAAGATGACGGTAGCAAAATTATTGTTAGTAACAAGTTTGGTTGTATCAGGGGAAAAATTAATTGATTTAACAAAATTAAGATCGACAAGATATCTCTCTGTAATGTCAATATTGGTGTTCCCAGGTTTATGTTCTCTTTGTGTAAGGTCGGCAATGAGGATGTATGTTTTACATTCTGGAAGTGCTGGATGACCATTACGTATGATGAATGCTATACGAGTTGCTTGAGGGTTTATGCAGCAGGCTAGGCAGGTCTCAAAAGAATCATAGGGGCTAACGCTATAATTAATCCATTGCCAAGTGGCATCAAAATTTGGAGAGAGTGTACTGATAGCAGAATTTTGACATCGGAGCCTTGTATTAACATAAAATTGTTTAAAATTACCAGATATTTCGGTACAGGATATTGGAAGAGAGCTTTCTATATCAAAAAATTTTTTATTATGATGCTTCTCATAAAGTACTTTTACGTTGCCTGTTGTAACCTTGTAACCGGTAATTACCTTGTTAGAGCAGGCATACAATCTTTTGCTATCAGATGAAAAAAATAATCGTCCGTGTGTTTCAAATTGTGAGTAAACTGTTCTAGTTTGAACATTCCATAACGTTGTTATTGGAGAATAATCATGTTTAACGGCTAACATGGTGCCATCAGGAGAAAGGGCGCATTGATCAATGCTTGTGTGACCTTGGTCATTGACATTGAAAATCTCCTGCTGCGCCTGCAACACAGAGAATAAGCTAATTATGGTGACAACAAAAGATAAAAAGCGTGAAATGCTCACAGCTCTCCTTTCTCTCTCTTTATCTGGAATATAAATGCGTTATCAATTCAAATGCTTGATGGGCTCATTATCCCAAAAAGCGTTTGAAGAAACCAGAGATTCCGCCTTCAGATGATGATGAGCTGGCATTTCCCAGCTTCTCGGCATATTCAAGCAGCGACTTTTTAGTTTCTTCGGTGAGCTTGGTTGGAATATCACAATTGGTAATGATGACCAAGTCCCCGCGGCCTTTGCTGTGCAACTTAGCAAAACCTTTGTCTGCAACTCTGATCTCTTTTCCAACAGGACAACCTTTTGGAACTTTAATTGCTTCACGTGTGCCGTCGATATTTTCGATTTCAACTTGGCAACCTAAAACTAATTGAGGATAGGTGAGATTGAGTGTTGTAACGAGGTCGTTTTCTCGACGGTGAAATTTTGATTGAGGTAGAATGTTAACCACGAGATACAGATCTCCAGCCGGTCCACCAAAAATACCTGCATCGCCTTTGCCTGAAACTCTGAGCTCAGCATTTTGGTAAATGCCAGCGGGAATAGTGATGGTGAGTTTTTCATGCTTTTGAGAGCGAGACTGACCACGGCACGCGGTGCATGGTGATGAAATTTTAAAACCTTGACCGTAGCATGCGGAGCATGGTTGAGAGTAGGAGAAGAAACCTTGACGGTATGCAACGCTTCCTGCGCCTTGGCATGAGCTGCATTCGCTTGGCTTTGAGCCATCTTTACAGCCGGTAAATTTACAGACTTCGCATGGTTGATAATGATAAATTTTGAGTTCTTTTTTGACGCCTGAATAAGCTTCCTGAAGTGAAATTTCTATGCGTTGTGAAAGATCATGACCTTGTGCAGGTGCTGGGCCACCACGTTTTTTACCACCACGTTTTTGACCAGCTTGTTGACCAAAAAGCCCTTCAAAGATATCACTGAAGTTTTCAAAAATATCACCAAAATCTGAATGTTGACCATAGTCGCCATGTTCCATTCCTGCGTGACCAAATTGATCATATTTTTTACGCTTTGCAGCATCGGAAAGTACTTCATATGCCTGAGCAGCTTCTTTAAATTTTTCTTCGGCTTCTTTGTTATCAGGATTTCTGTCGGGGTGATATTGCATTGCAAGTTTGCGGTATGCTTTTTTGATATCATCTTGAGAGGCGTTTTTTGGTACGCCAAGTACCACGTAGTAATCGCGTTTCATTGGTCTTGCTTCCCGTATTCATGCGTGAAATATAGTTTTTTATAGGCTTAATAGCTTTGTAATGCACTCATAAAAGTTGAGTGCAGAGCACTAAAATTATAAACAAGCATGGAATAAATGGCAAGCGGGTTTGATGGTGCCGAAGAGGGGACTCGAACCCCTACCCCTTTTACGGGACTAGAACCTGAATCTAGCGTGTCTGCCAATTTCACCACCTCGGCCAATGTGAAGATTACTCTACCTTGTTTTTATATTTTTCACAACTTGCGCATGAATAAAAAATATCATCAGAACGTGCAGGGGCAAAGGTTATACCCGCTCTTTGTACTTTTAAATCGCTTTCCAATTGTGCCAGGAGCTCAAGAAGATTTGTGCTTTTGCCCGACCCAATGTTGAAAACTTCTCCCTTTAAATCGGGAAGCATTGCGACTTTTAAATTGGCCATAACCGCTTGCTCAACAGGAATAAAGTCTCGAGTTTGCATTCCGGTACCAAAAATAGTGATAGGCTTTTGGTTGAGTAAATTTTCTTTAAATTTTGCCACGACTGCAGCATATTCTCCGCTTGCTCGTTGGCGTTCACCGTATACATTAAAATAGCGTAAGCACGCAGTACTCAAAGAGCTTTTTTGTGCGTAAGATTTGCACAAGATTTCGCCATCAATCTTGCTGAGTGCATAAGGGGTTAATGGATTGACTGGGTCTTCTTCGGTATTGATTTTTGTAGAGTTGCCATAGACCGCTGAAGAAGAGGCAAAAACAAAACTTTTTACTTCATTTTGAATACATCCTTCAAGGACATTTCGTGTTCCTTGTGTATTGACTGAGTTGCATAGTTCTGGTTGTTCAAGTGAAAGAGGGACTGAAATAAATGCAGCATGATGGAATACAATGTCTTTGCGCTGTGTTGCTCGTGCAATGCTGTGTGCTGAGCGGATATCTGCGCAGGTAACCGAAATAAAGGGAAGCACATTTCGTAGATTGTTAAGGCTTCCAGTTGAGAAATTGTCAAAAACGGTAACTCGAGCACCCAGCTCAACTAATTTCTCAACCAAGTGCGAGCCAATAAACCCTGCACCACCGGTTACTAGGACATTTTTGTTGTTATAAAATTCTTTTAACTCCATTACTCGAGCTCCTTTTTTCTTCGTACAAGGGTGTTTTATGGATTATGCTTTTTTTGCTTTATTTTTTCCCCTGCCAAAGCGTATGCTCCTTGGGTATAATTTTTTTGAGCAGGGATGATTTGTTGAACATGTAATAGTGAAGCAATTTGCTGAGCAACATTTTTTCCATCTAACACGGCATCTTGCATGCTTGAATACTTCCATTCTCCAAAACGGCCAACTGAATGAATGTTGTTATCTTTCAGTTGGTTTAATACGTTATTCAAATTTTTTTCACGCCAATGGTTATAGATAACATAAGCGTGTTGTAGGTGTAATATTTTTTCAAGAACAATATCAGTTGATGAGAGCCCCAGAAATTTCAAAGTTTTATTTCGCCCGTGGTCAATGAGTCGTCGTAACTGCGCGTCTGTTTTTGTTCCTGGTAGATAGGACATTTCAACATAAGCGGCTGTGTGTTTTGGTCGTACCGAACTCGGACAAACATTGTTCCAAAAGCCAAGACGATAGAAGGGGAACTCTTTTTCAGGTGTATAAATCCAGTGTTTGTCATTATCAAGCTCTTGAGCAAATGCGACGTTCAGGTTGATGACAGAGTTGCATTCAAGCTTATGAGCACCTTTTTTAAGCGTGCTGCTATTTGGTTCTTTTAAAAGATTTAATAGGACATTAAGGGGAAGTGTTGAGATAAGTTTTTTAAAGTGCTCTTGTTGTCCGTTTGAAAAAGTGACCGTTTTTGTCTGCATGTTAATTTCAACAACCGTATGATTTGTTTGCACATGAGTGTTTATGCGCTTGAGCAATTGATGAATAATAAATTCAATACCGCCTTTTTTTGGGTAATAAAATGAGCTATTGTACCCAACACCATCGAGTGGCTTTTTCTGCAATGCTCCTTGAATGAGCGCCTCAAGTGTTGTTGAAGGAACAAATCGGCCGGTCCACGAAGGGTGAATTTTTTTAAGATCGTATGCAAGTAATTTGCTGTTGTAGGGGAAAAAGAAATGCTTCCCGATCCCTTTTCCAAAATGCTTCATAACCCAGTCATGAAAAGTTCCCGGATTGCGTAGTGTGCTTGAACGCTTGATAAAGCCTTCCAAGCATTCAGCAATAACTGGGATGGGTAATCCGTATAAATTCATTTGAAAAGGGTAGTCGGTGAGCGTGTTATGAGAAAAAATTGCTGAGCGGCGTTGTACGAATAAGAAATTGCTTTCTAGGTCAGCAAGTGAGTTGAGAAAAGCACGAAAGTAATCATCGCTGATGTGCAACAAATGACCGGTGTGATCAAAGGTAAATCCGTCACAAGTGACCGATTGCAAAAGCCCTCCGGGGCGATCGTTTTTTTCAAAAATTTTGTAATCAAGAACATTGAGCTGTTCAAGGTGAAAGGCGGCACTTAGACCGGTGAGCCCAGCACCAAGGATGATAATATCTGCCACAAATTCTCCTTTTTCCACGCAAAGCGGTGCAGTATTAAAACCGTTCTTTTAATCATAACAGGATGTAACACGAACGCAATAACGTGTATAGAAAAGAGACTTGATACCTAGAGATTAATTAATTTAAGGGGGTTGTGTTGCGCCAATGTAAATTGACCGTGGCGTAACTTACGTTCAATCTTTTTGGGAAAGCTGAGTACCAAATAGTACTCATTAACTGCCACTATTTTTTCATCAAGAGCAAATGTAATTTGTTGGCTTTGATTGTTCCAATTTCCATCGCATACTAAATTTTCTTCAATAGGAATGAGCTCTTGTTCTGACCGTGCTTTGCGATAAAGTGATGCCTGCATTGAACAAATACGTTTTCCCGTCCATTGCAAGGTAATTTGTTGAAGGCGTTTAGCTTCCTTGCTTTTAATGGTAATGAGTGCCGTCCAGGCGGAATTTTTTTTTTGTAAGTAACTGTTCTGGTGTTCAAGGTTAAATTCTTGCCAGGTGAGCGTTGTACTGAGCGAAAGCATATTTTCTGCTGTGGTCGGAAGAGGTGTTGTGGAGCAGGCAGAAAACAGAACACCCCCTATGATTATTATTGTCATAATCGTAAAAAGGTTGTTATAGATTGATCTATACAAGAACATATACTTCTCCCCCCCCAGCACGCACGATACGATCCCCAGATTCCCTAAGTTTTAATCTACTGGGTTGGGCTTGAAGAAGGAAAGAAACTCGAATAATAGCCAGAGTTGCTTAGATCAGAAGCCCCTTCCAAACAAATATACACGTATCGATCGCCGTACAGGATATTCAGCCATATTTAAGTGTTCGGGGATAGGAGGGAAGGGTGCGGCGTTTTTAATATTATGAACAATAGTTTGGTCAAGGTCCTGCATGCCGCTGGACTGCATAATCGTAATATTCTGAGGGATGCCTCGAGCATCGATAACAAAAGCAACGTCAACGGTGCCCGGAATAGGTTTATGCTTTTGGCTGTGTTCAATATTTTGTTTCCATGAGGCCTGGAGTGCCCAGTTGATTTTTGCTTCGTACGATAAAAACTTGAGCTCTTCAAAGGTAGGCTTTTTATTAGGGTCACCATCTCGATCAATCAGGTCGGTCCCGTTTTCACCGGTAAGCTTTTCAACAAATCCCTTGGTCAGGGCAAGAATGTTCTTTTTACGTGGTTCTTGGTCGGGGACTTCTTTGCGCGCTCCACGCACTACCATTTCGGGCCCTTGTACATCAAGGCCGATTGTTTCTTGCTCAGGAACTTGTTTTACGTTACGAATTTTTTCGAGTAACGCTGAGCTTGTGTTCTCTGTGCTTTCAATTACTTCGACATCTTCTATATCGTCAATTTCATCGTGAGTTTCTATAAGATCTTTAGGATGATCTTCATGCTCTTGGTCTTGAACCTGTTTTTTATCTTGTGCTTCATCAACAATTGAATTTTTGAGTTCTTGTATTAGGAGATCTTGAATATCTTCTTGAGCTTTGTGATTTTTTTTAGAGCCTCTTTTTTGAGACTTTTTCTCTTGTTTTAATTGCTTGTTTTTTTTTGCTTGCTGAATTGGAGCCACTTTTTCAGCAGGCTCATGGTGTGATTCTTTTGCAGCACGTTTTTTTTCTAAAGAACCGGGTTCTTCTGGTTGCTGGGGAGTTGCACTTTCTACTTTTATGATATCACCCTGATTTGAGTCTGGCAGTTCTGGATGAAACGTTGGTTCAGCTTGTGCATCTGGATATCCAAAGGCTGATAGGGGAGCAACCAGTTTGGCAGGACTTGTATTGATAATGGATGGTGGTGGTTCTTGTTCTAAAAGTTGATTTTGAGCTTGCGGGGCTTCTTGCTCGACCTTCTTTTTTTCTAAATCAGGTTGCTTTTTCTCTTGAAGAGATTCTTTCTCTTCTAACTTTTCACTGGGTTTCGGTGTATCCGGTTGTTTGGTTGCTTTTGGTTTTTCATCATGAAACATAACAAAAGTTGGTTTTTTTTCTCGTGCTTCTTTGGCAAAGAGATCTTTCAGCTTGTTAAATGAACCCCCTTGAAAACCAAACAGGGCGAGGATGAAAACTATGATGCTGTGAAGAAGCAGTGAAATGATAACAAACCAAAGGAGGTACGTAAGGTCGTTACGCTTTTTCTTGGGCTCTCTTGGTAGCATGCTCTCTCCTTTTCCTTCAAGCACAATATAACAAGACAGTTTTTAGCATACCTGATTTGTGTGTTTGGCAAAAGAATTGGAGATGATCGAGTCTATAAACTATTTTTTAGATCATTCAAGCGATCTTTGAGTTGGGTGAGTTTATGTTTTAGTTTTTCAAGGCTGTCTTTGAGTGATTTAAGCTTATTGCTCAGTTCATTAGCGGTCCATTGAACAGAGATCGGATCAAGGTCAATATCATCAATACCTGTATTTTGGTTGCTTATTGTTTCTGTTGGGTTTCCAGATTCTTGAATCGAAACAAATTTATTATTTCGTGTGCTCGGGAGTTGAAATTCATAGGGAACCAGTCTCCAATTTTTATATTCATGAGCAGTTTTAACGATGCAAAAGCAGTCAAAGTCTATCGTTCTCCCCTCTGGTGCAGACGAGAGCGTGAATACTGGGTATTCGCATTTCTCCAAAATAATGCCATTTTTATCAGCAAGAGCATTGCCCATTTGGTTATAAAAGTTGATAACAGTTGACCAATGATACATTTGTGTTCCTCCATGATAGCGAGTTGCTTCTTTGACACCTGAGTTTGCTTCTTTATCAATAAGTTCTTTTGCTTTTGGATCATCCTTATGAATGTTTTGATTGAAAAAAACCTTGAGACCAAAGCTTGAATCTTGATGGCCTCTAAAAAGGGCTTTAATTCCGTTGGCAGTAAAGTAATTGATAGCTTGTTTTTGAGTAAGCATGTAGTTAGTACCGGCTGTTTTTCCTGTAAAACCGCATGATTCAAATGAATTGGCGTTATCCTGTTGAGGTGACTTTTGATTTATGATTTTTTCATAGCGGTTCACACCATCAATAAAATTTTTAAAATTTTCATTTAGATTGAATCCAGCATGGCTGCAGAGTATTGTACTGTCGCCCGATGTCATGAATAATGCATGAGCGAATGTTGCAAAAAAATTACCTAATTCTGGTTTTTTAGAAAAATGAAAAGATTGACGGCCATCCATGTTCCCTTTAATACAAATGACGTTGTTATTATTTGCTAATTTCAATCGAAGAACGGTGTAAAGCACCTCCCCATCATGCTTGCCACCTTGAACCAAGTCACCCAAAAAAATCAGGTAGGTATTTGCTTTGATTTTCCAATTATTGTCAACATATCCTAACGCTTGGAGTCGTAAAAGATTGCGCATGAGCGAATGGTAGCTTCCTTGCAGATCACCAATTAAAACGATTTCGTTGTTAACTGGAACTACTAATTTTTGAGCGTAACTGCCAAGAAAATTTTTTGCATCTGTAGTTTGGAACCAAGTTTGGTATTGGTTTATTAAGTCTTCAAGTATGTTAGCTGTGAAGCCTATTGAGTCAGAATTCACATTGCGCGAATCAGGTGATTCTTTAAACTTTATAAAAGTTTCATTTTTCCACTCAGAGAGTGTCGAGTGAGTTGTGATTGCGGCATATGCAGAGTAACTGTTAAGTATGAAAATTATACTTAAAAAAATAGCATACAAGGATTGCATGAGGTCTCCTTTTCCTTTAAAAACAATAGAGTAAGATAGCTTTTAGCATATCTGATTTGTGTGTTTGGCAAAAGAATCGAAAAAGAAATGAATTTACTAAGACTTAAGACTTTGTGAGAGTAATTTAAGCTGGTTGTGTAGAGTAAGTAGCTTTATTTTTAGTTTTTGTAGCGCTAACTTGAGATTCGTAAGTCTGGATGATAATTCTGATTGGTCTTGCAGCGGTTTTTGCTGAGACGGGTGACGCGTTTGAACTATTGTATCAAGAAGTGTTTTGACTTCATTTTTAAGTAATTCATTCCCAATAGTGTTACATCGTTCATAAGAATTTTTGCCACCATTATCTGATAGGTTTTTATTTGCACCAAAACTAAGAAGAAGTTGTATGAGTTGTAATGATACTTTTTTTGTTTGAATACTTGTGTTGTGTATTGCTTGATTTAAAGGGTGAAACATGCAATCGGATATTGCATTAACATTTGCGCCATAGTCTAATAAGAGTTCTGTGGCGCCTACGTTGAACTCTTTTACAGCGTAATGGAGTGGAGTGTTATTCGAGCTATTGATAGCCTCAATAGAAGCTCCTTGTTTGATCAGAGAATCTATGATGGAAGTTGAACCAACTAGTGCAGCAAAGTGAAGTGGTGTTTCGTCTGAAATTGTTTTTGCGTTAACATTTGCTCCAGAGTCAATAAGTATTTCTACGATCTCAGGCTGTTCGCTTAATATAGCCCAGTGAAGAGGCGAAAAAAGATCCTCATTTTTTTGGTTAACATCATGGTTGCTTGTTTTTAATATACTTTCTACCTGGTCGTTATTGCCATCACGTGCAAAATGACTTAATACTAAAGGATCTTCTAAGTCAACTGAGTATTTCTCTGTGCGGTTATAGTAAAGAAAATCACTTTGTTTGCCTTCATACTTTAGATCTTCTATTTTTGCTTCATTGACCAATTTAATAGATTTGCCTAAATCATCATAAAAATACCAGTTCTCTATGCCGTCATGAACCATGCATGTTGCATGACCAGGTGTTGTTAATCCTTTTGCTTGAAGGTCGTAGGAATAACGAGAAAAATATGGGGAAATTTTTAGTGGGATATTGCTTTGGTTAAATTCAGATGAAAGCTTGAGAAGTAAATGTAAGGGTGCAATGATTCTTGTTAGTTGATTATGAGGCTTGATTGTGATTTCATCGGTATTTGAAATAGTTGTATAATAAGAAACTCTATATTCGAATAATGGAACTTTTTTCGTGTTTTCTTGAATAATTTTATCGAAAGGAGCAAGTATATTATTTCGTTGCTGAATGAGAAGGGCTTTTGTCTCTTTCTCTTCTTGAGTCTTAGGGAACTTGAGATTATCTGGAATCTTGTAGCCTTTTTGAATTTCTGCTTTTTGAGCTTCAGCGTTTTTAACTGCATCATTTTTAACTATTTTTTCGCCACGTTTATTCTGCTCTATGATTCTAAAAAATTTTTTAAACTCGGGAAGATTATTATTGAGAAGGTAGAAAAGAATAGATGGAACGAAATCACCACCACCAGTTCCGTGGGCTCCTATTCCATGACCGACTGCTGACTGATAGAAATCTGAGACATTCACAGGGCTGCTAGAATTTTTTTTGAGTTCGTTAAGCATAGAGCGAAGCTTATATCCTAATGAAGATTCATGAAGTGCTTGCTGTTGGAGAGCTTGATTAAAGTGGTGGAATGTTGTCATGCATTGTAATCCTGAATCAATCCAACAAGAATTACTTGTCCAAGTAATATTTCGATTAGGAGTTGCGAATAGTGGATCTTCATAAATGTAATTGAGTGCTAGAATCAAATAGAACAAATTCAATTTCTTCATGCTACCCTTATTCTCCGAAAAGTTGTATGACGCTCCAATTTTTATTATTTTACGCTAAAATTCTACGGTTTTTGAATAAAGTGATAATTTTTTGCAAGTGTAGCCTGCTGGAGCTGCATGGGTACATAAAAAAAGGCCCGCAGCAATGCGGGCCCTTTGAATTCAAGATACTTTAAGAGAGAATAATTAGTTGGTACTACTGAGATGATTGTTCCAAGTTTCTATCCAATTACTCACGCTAGGTTTCGCCCCGTGTTGCAATAATAATATTACTATTGAAACTGCTCTTTTTTCATTATGTACAATGCTTAAAGCTAAATCGAGTGGTGAATGACCGGCTTTATTCTTAAGATTAACATCTGCTTTATTCGCTAACAAAAGCTTAACCAGTTTGATGTTATTCTCTCGTGCAGCATAATGAAGAGCTGTGTTCCCTTCATAATCTTGAATATTTACATCAACTTCATTTTTAAGCAGAAGTTCGGCTATCTTTGTAAATTTATTTATAACCGCAGTAATAAGTACTGTTTGCTTAAATCTATTTGTAGTCGTTACGTCCGCTCCCTCTTCCAATAAAAACTCAACAACGTCGGTTCTGTTATTTGATGCGGCGCTGGCAAGGGGTGTTATGCCCAGCACTGAATCTCTTTTATTAAGGAGTGTTTGGTCTTTCTTAAGAAGATTTTTGACTACACCAAGTTTTCCTTCGCGGGCCATAAGCCAAATGTCACCAAACCTAGTTTGAGAGAGTGCTGCAAAACTTGATCCTCTATTTGGGTAAGTAGGGGTCGCAAATAGATCGATAGATTCAAAATCTTGAGTAAATGTAAAAGCTTGAGTCATGAAATCCGGTTTTAGCTTTTTGTTTTTTTCAGTATCAATATCTTCAAGTTTACGTTTCTTGTTGTTCGTATTGGAGTTATTGCTCTGAGTTTTAGGTGCAATAGTCTCAGTTATAATAATTTCATCATCTTCAACAATAATATTGTTGTTATTGTTATTGTTGAACGTTTCAAAGTTAAGCTCTTCTTCCTGCAGCATTTCTGCAAGCTCTTCATCTTGATCAACATTCATTTCGATTTCAATCAATGAACCGGTATGTTTGTATTTGAGTATCTGCGCAATGTGTTGCAATTGAATATCAAATTGCCCAAGGCGCTCTTTTTCAAGAATATAGCTTCTGAGTGGTGCGCTTTGTTGAACTGCAATAATAATTTTTTCCATGCACGTACAAAGCTGTTTCAGAGCTTGTACAATTTCTTGATTCTGAGAAGCGTGCATATCAATAATAGAAATGTTTTCATATGGTCTTTGTAGCTCAGTAATAATATCACCGAGTAATACAAAAATTGCGTCATATGTTTGTGCATTATGCAGCCCATTAATCAAGCTGTTAATTTCACCGTTAATTGCATCAATAAAAGCGCATTGATTTTGAACAGCCTGCACTTCGTGTTGTACGACAGCTTGCTGCTGGGCATCGTTTTGTTGTAAGCGCGTACGACGTGCTTTTAATTGTTCTTCAATTGACAAGCCCTTATTGGGGTCTTGGTTCATTGCTTTCATAACCATTGTGTTCAAGGTGCTGAGCAGTGTGAGCGAGAGCATTAATAGTTTTGTATTCAATTTCATAAAAACCTCCGGTTCGAATTAGATATATTTTGCAAGAGCATTAAATATATATTTTACAATAGAATTTATTACTTCGCAACCGCCTTATAAAAACAGCATCTAGGCTTACAGGTTGATGATCTTCACAATCAGTTATTATTCGAGCCAGTCTTTGTTTTAGATGGTAATTTTAGTTGTAATCCAGAAAAGGTTACTTTGTTTTTTGATGAACCAGGTATCATGGACTTGGTGAGTGCCGCCATGTGGGCTGTTCAGAAATTTTAAAAGCTCAAGCAGAAAGCTCTGTTGCGCGGTAAAATGAGCTTTTGATTGAATTAACCAGTAAATTAAAACTCTTTTTTGCAGCACTGAATGAAGGGCTTGAAACTCCTTTAAGTTTCCTTGGAGTAAGTCTGCTTTTGAATTGTGAGTAAATATTTTTTCAAAAGTTTGTTTGGTCAGTTCTTGTAAAAAATTATCTTCTTCCCGCAAGTGTTCGATGGTTGATTCAAGTTTTTTATCAAAGCGCTGGTCGCATGCTTGGAGTGCAGGAAGTACTTGGTGACGAATGCGATTTCTCAAATAATTCGGTGATGCATTTGTTGGGTCTGTGAGGTACGCAATATTGTTTGTGTCTAAATATTCCAGGATAAATGTCTTAGGGGTTTTGAGTAACGGCCTAAAGTAATTATCTGAGAAGACGTCCATGCAGCGTAGGCCGCTTAAACTTGTTCCACGAATTAAGCGTAAGAAAAATGTTTCTTGTTGGTCATCTTGATGATGGGCAAGTGCAATCAAATCTGCGTTTAATTCTTGAGATAATTTTTTGAAAAATGCGCGGCGCAGTTGTCTGCCCATTGCTTCTTGTGAGCCATTAGGCTTGATGTCGTGAGTAATATTTTGCGCATGTTCAGTATGAAATTCGATATTGAGTGTATCGCACAACTGTTTGCACCAGTTAACATCGTGCGCAGAATTTTCTCGCCAGCCGTGATCAAGGTGTGCCGCAATAAGTTTAATTGAATTGTTGTGTGCAAGTTGCGCAAAGAGATGGAGCAGGAAAACAGAGTCTGGTCCACCTGATAATCCAACAATAATAGTGGGTTTTTTGTCGGTAAACGGTTGCTTAAAATGTTGTTCAAGCTGTTTTAGAATTTTTAGTGCAAGGTTATGAAGCATCATGATTTGATTGTTTGTGTGCATCAAAAAATTCATTTATGATCTTCGCAAGCTGTGTAGCTGAAATGGTATTTGAGCGATCATTATCTGACACAATATTATTATTGCAATAGAGTTTTATAACGTTTCCATCATGAAGTAAAACTTGTATAAACGATTTTTCAGAAGAACAATAGAATGGTTGATCTTTTTTTTCTGCAACTCGTTCAATTGCATTCCATGGTGTTGATTTGAGTTGTGTTGCAATGCCTTGCTTAGTTAGTTTAAGTACTGGAGGCGCATAATCTATGCCGAGCGATATTCCTCCTGCGAGGGTAAGTCCCATGCCAGTAAGGCATGATAACCCCAGTACAACATCAACCCAGTCATTTTCTTGCATAAAGGTTTCTATCGTTTGATTTTTTTGAGCTGCGATAAGTGCGGAAAAAACTCCAAGTTCTAAGAGCAAACCCGTTATGAGCAAGGACTTTGCATGAGAACTAGTCATAGGTGATTTAACGTAAAATGAACAATTAACAGGCTCTGTTGTCTCGTGGTTAGTTGTTTTTGCGCATATTGAATCTACAAGTGCGGGTAGCGGGTTTTGTGTCATAAGGCAGGTAAGAACTATTGAAATAATTTTCTTAAGTAACATGTTTTCCTGTAAGTGTTAGTTTTGCTGGCTTGACATAAGTAAATATTGTTCAATAAAGAGCATCAAGTCACCATCAAGTACATCATCAGGTCGAGGTGATTCAAGATCGGTTCTATGATCTTTAACCATTTTATACGGATGAAGAACATACGAACGGATCTGTGATCCCCACTCAATTTTCTTGCGCTCAATAGCTTCATCTTTAGCTTTAGACTCTTCTTTTTGTTTTTGAGCCAATTTTGCTTTGAGCATCTTCATTGCTGTTTGTTTGTTCTGCAGCTGAGAACGCTCGTTTTGGCACTGAACAACAATGTTTGTTGGGATGTGTGTTATGCGAACCGCAGAGTCGGTTTTATTCACGTGTTGGCCACCAGCTCCGCCTGCGCGGTAGGTATCGATGCGTAAATCTTTTTCATCAATTTCAATGTCAGCATCTTCAACTTCAGCGGTAACCGTTACTGCGGTAAAAGAGGTATGGCGACGTTTATTAGCATCAAATGGAGAGATGCGTACGAGGCGGTGAATACCGCTTTCAGCTTTTAAGAAGCCAAAGGCATTGCGCTTTTTAATGTACAGTGTTGCAGATTTGATGCCCGCTTCTTCGCCTGCTTGATAGTCCATAACCGAAACGCCAAAATCTTCTCGCTCGCAAAATCGAAGGTACATGCGTAACAGCATGTTGGCCCAGTCTTGCGATTCGGTTCCGCCAGCACCTGCGTTGATGGTGAGGTAGCAGTTTTGCCCATCTTCTTCTTTATTGAGCAGTAAATTTATTTTGAATTTTGGGATGGCTCGTACAAGCGCATAAATATCCGGCTTGAGCTGCTCAAGCTCAGCTTCATTATCTTTGAACATTTCAATAAGTTCGCAGCTTTCATCGTACGGCGTCATAATTTTGTTGTATTCATCAACCAGTTGTCGAAGGTGACGGTGACGAACAATAATTTTTTCTTTGTCTGGATGTTGCCAAAAGTCTGGAGAACTGACAATTGCATCAAGTTCTGAAAACTGTTGAGCACTTTTGGTGTTTTGCCAACAAGCTTTGATGGTTGCAATATCAGCTTCGAATGATTTGAGTTTTTCGCGCAATTCATCAAGTATCATAATGGCTACCGGTGGCTAAAGGTCTTATAAGCTATAATTTTACCTGGTTAGTGTAACAGAAAGAGAAAAAAGAGCATATTGATCAGAAAATGATAGAGGCCATGATTGTTTGAGAAAACCATGACCTCTCATATTTCTTCAAATAAAGGCCAACTATACCGGCTCTTACTCTGTGCCAAGTATTGCGAGGTGTATCGAAGGATTTGAGCGGATCAAAGCAATTATGATTGTTTGACGCTTAAATCTTTCTTCCTTTATGTCCTTCATCAACGAGTGGCCATTGGCGTTGAGAAAAGTGTGCTTTCAACTCCGATTTTGGCTTAAGGTCAATTTTTGACAACTTCTTTGATTTCTTGTTTAAGTGTTCGGGCTTATGCGGTCCGGTATTGTGTTCAGCAAGATCCTTATTGAATTTTATGCTCTTTCCCATGATTCTCCTTTTTTTATTCTGGGATTATTTTCATAGTTACAGGCACTTTTGCCTTATACTTAGCATACATTTTGTATATTCAGATAGTCAATAAATTGAATAAGTTTTTAGAGGTCCAACCATAGAAAAGGCCCAGACGGGGTTGAGCCGATTGGCCTAAAAAATTATTTATGTATTTTTTGAAGTACTATTTTTTCAATTGATTAGCTCTTTACTCAAATAATCAAGCTTCCCATTACTTTTTTAATTTTTTATTTCAATTTGATTTTAATTATTGTAGTTTGGTAATAGGATGATCTTTTTTTAATCGGAAAGAGAGTAATATGAAAATAATTGTCCAGTTTCTTCTGTTTGTTTTTGTTTCAAGTTTTTCGCTTTGTGTCGCAATTGATGGGTGTGAGTATCGTCTTGGTGTGAGCCAAGCTAATCAGGTTGATTGTGGTTACTATGCGCTTGTGCACAGCATTGTTTTGGGTATTCAAGATGGTAATCAAAAAATTGCGCTCGATCTTATGGAAAACTATAAAAAAGAAGACATTCTTGCTCTTGTTAACCGGTTAAAACAAATTATTGGAAGGCCCGGTGAAACGGTCTTTGCCGAAGAAATACTCGATCTATTTGCTCAAATAAAAAATCGGTCAGATGATCAATTGAACCAGCTTTTTAAAAATATTGGGATTAATCATACAGAGCAATTGCCCAATTTAACTATTTTTGAAGATGTCCGAGCACAGCTCAATGGTGAATGGTTTTCAGAGGAAATTATCACAAGCATTTATTCATTCCGAGATAAAAATGAGTCGCAGATTATTATTCTAGGACCAACCCAAGAGGACGTGAGCATGGGGCATTGGATTGCTGCTCGTATAGATAATAATGAGAAGCCAACTGTTTTGGCTCTTGACTCAATAAAGTTTGGTGAACAGTCTCAAATGAAAAATGATGCTCTTTCATCATTGCAGATGCTTCGCAGGCTTTATGCGATTGCTTCTGTGCCGACGCTTAATATTCTGGCGCAATGGGGATCTTTGCAGAGGGTTTTAAGCACTCTTGAAGCCAAAGAGTGGGAGATGAAGGATGCAATGGGAAATGGTCAGTATGCTCAGGCCGCAAGTGTCCGGCGCGAACTTGTCGCACTTGCTCAGAAAAAAGAAAAAAATCTCGAGAAAATCAAAATACAAATAGGTTTAGATGCTTCTTTATCAAAGCGTGAAAAAAAAATTATTCGCCAGAGGATCAAATTTATTGACGGTAAATTAAGGAGTCTGAGTATCTCCAATCCATCTAAAGCAGTATTTTTCCCTTGTATTGATGCCATTTTCAATATCAACATTCTTAGCGAGATTAAGAAACAATCTAACGACGGAAATGGTTTGTCTGCCTATGAACGTTTTCAAGATCTTCGTAAAAAATCTGCTAGCAACGCTGAATTTTCCATTTTTTCAGAAAAATGTCAGGCTATCATCGATCAGTTCAATGGGGCGGATAAAGAAAAAATGCGGATGCAGGTTGAAGTCTATCAAATAGGGAATTATTACAACGAATTAACCGATGATTTTAAAGAGCTTATGAAGAATGATAAGCATGATCTTCTTGTAAGAATATATGGCAACCTTGGTAAAATTGAAAAGAGTTTAAATGATAATCATTTGCCTGTTGATTTGATCAAAGAGAACATTTCGAAGCTTGAATCTAAGTTGTTAAAAATGCCTATCAACGAGCGACTAAAGCGCAAACCGGACGTCCAACTCCTTGAAGATAAAATAGAGAACCTTGAAAAAGCGATTGAGTCTTACAAGTAGATGTTTCAGTTTCATTTCATTGTGGCTTCTAGCCTAAATATTATTTGTCAAAAAGGCCCAGCTATTAAAACAGCTGGGCTTATAAGTCATTGAATAGAGGTCATAATCATTATTGAGAGAGGAGCCCTTTGTACTGTGGCTCTGATGCACGTGTATGAAACTTTTGCCAAACTCGATCAATAATCAGATTTATTGATCGAGCAACAATAAAATCTGGTCCTTCAAGGCTGCTCGACTTTGGGTGTTCATAGAGTTCAAGATTTACTTTATTGTAAAAAATATAGATCTCTGGGTAGTACTTCACTTCATCTATGTAATGAGCCAAGAGATTTGCAAACTCCATAGCCTGAGCAAAATTTTTCCATGATGTTTCTCGCGTAAGTTGAGGGTGCGTTGTCTTTTTGACTTTCCATTTCATCAATTGGGCAAGGTTTTCTTGAATTTGGCTTTGCTTAATCCGGTGAGACCTTATATTTGTTGAAGGGCGTTCAACCCGTTGCTGTCCGAGCACAGGCTTAAGTTTATTGATTTTTGCAGCTAAGACGTAGTCATTGAGTGAAAGCCCTTTAATTGCATGAGTATGCAGCTCTAGGCGCAAGCGTGTGTAGGACAGATAGATATCGGGGTGGTGCTTTTCGCGTTCAGAAACCACTGCTACTTGGTTCAGAAATTTAATTGTTTCAGAAAAACTGGCAAAGTTGTATTCGCGAACAATGCTGTGTGGTTTTGAATCGTTACGATGAATATTCCATCCTTTAATTTGTTTTAAAAGATCATTTTCTTCATCAGGAGAAAGTGGTTTAATGCCACCATGACAAGGAATGCAGAATCCATCTTCAAGTTCTCCCAACCGAATGGTGGTAAGATCAATTTTATCATGTTTTTTATTTGAGCTTTGTTGGTTGCCAAGAACTGTTTTTTCAGAGCTCAGCAATAGGCTTATTATTATGCATAAAGAAAGTATGTTCATTGCTTAAAACCTTATGATTAAATAGTAAGAAAAAAGAACAATTATTTTTTGCAGCAGCAAGCTTCTTTCCATGCATCGCCATAGAAAAAGGGGCACTCCTTACAGCTGCATTCATCCCAGAAATAACAGAGAAAACAGGGAAGCCATGCAACGCAACAAGAAACACATTTTAAGTGGCACTTACTTACGTGCTCATTATCGTCTCTTTCTAAGAGGGATAGATTTTTAGTGCACGAATCACAGAGATGAGTTGAGTTTTGGGTAAAAGAATTTTTCATAAGTGCTACGCAGTTAAGCTCTTGAGCATCATGAATTCGAAATGTGTAATCTTGCGAAGTTAATAATTCATACGATATTCCATCATTATCAATTTCTTGATTGCAAAAAAGGCATGTAATAGAATTATATAGTGTTTGATGTGTGTTTTTGTATTCAGTCATTAAAGCGCATAGTTGGCAGCTCTGCATGCTTTGAAGTGAGCTGCTTAAAATAGCAATAAGAAGCAAGCTTAAAAGCACAATTTTTTTCATTACAAGTTCTCCTTTTTTTTAACAAAGTATGTTTTTTATGTATGCCATATGATTTATGCATGTAATGCTTAATCGTGTCAAGATTGATGACGAAAAGCCCGCTGTAAAGGAGATTGTCATACTTCAAGTTGACATATTTTCTATAGCCTAAAAAGGCTTGCTGACCACTTGCCTTAATTCTTTTTAAAAAAGTTATAAAATCTGTCTTGCACTTTGATTTAAGTGTTTGTATACTACCTACTACTTGAAGATTGCAAGGCATGCCGAATTGGCTCATAAGCCCTTAGAAATTGGAAAAGTGGGGGCGGCGAAAAAAATTATCGTCTTTGAAATATGCAGAGGTAACGATAAAAAGTTACCTGAATTGATGAGGATCTCTGTTAAATTTTGATATGGAGAGTTTGATTCTGGCTCAGAATGAACGCTGGCGGCGTGCTTAACACATGCAAGTCGAACGCGAAAGTCCTTCGGGATGAGTAAAGTGGCGAACGGGT
>JAFEAY010000018.1 GCA_018266175.1 Candidatus Dependentiae bacterium | reverse complement strand
CGTTGCCTGCTATGTAAAAGCGACCATCTAACTATGACAAATGAAATGACTTTTACAACTCATTCACTTTTTGACAATATAGCTTTTGACAAAGATGCTGACTGTTGGTATTTTTATTTTGCCGACAAAATATTTGCAAACTCTTCAGGTTTTTGGCGACTATTGATAGAAAAAAAAATTGAATTGGTTTCGCTTGACCATGAACAGCAATTTGGATTACCAAAGCCACTTGACTTGGTTGAAGAACTTTCAAGGAAATTAGCAGGGAAACATTTGACAAAAATTGAAGTTATTAAAGACACTTTTGATTTGGTGCTTTCATTAACAGACGGACATCGGATTGAAATTTATATTTCTTCATCGGGTTACGAAACGTATGACTTTTCTATAGACAATAAAAGATATATCGGTTTAGGTTCAGGCGACATTGCCATAATTGATAACTCGAAATATTGAATTTATTGCAGACACTTTTAAACTTCAACACAGACATTTTAATTTGACACATCATGCCAAAAAACATTCGTGACTTTTTCAACGCAAAGTTGGACAATATTCCAGACGACAGCTTTATAGAGGGAAATCCAGAAATTAATTCCGCTGGACATCCGTAAATAATTTCAGAAAGGCACTTCGCTACCTTGAGTGCAATTTGTTTGACACAATTGAAATCAAACAATTTGAGGACGGAACAAAAAATATCTTTTTCAAAAATCATCAGCTTGACGAGGTAAAACTTGCAGACGTTCAAAAACTTGTTGATGATTTGTATTTAGTTTACGGTCAAGATGATAATTATAAAGGCAAATTTAATTCCAAGGATAAGGAGGATTATTTGTCCAATGATTTTTACACTTATTCGGCAGAAGCTGGACAGATGAGAACAGAATTAAAACGCCAATTGACTTATCTATTGACAGAGATGTTGACACTATTTCTTTAAGTATTTGGGGTATTGGCATGGACTAAAATACAACTACACAGCAGGCAACAAAAGGTTTGGCAATAGGCTGGCTGAAGGAATAAGAATCGGCTGTAGTTCGCTATCAGCATAGGTTCCAGCAAACGAACAAATATCGGCTTTTTGTATTTACCTTCGGCTTTAGTTTTTCAATCGGCTGACGTTCGGGCGAAAGGTTCATTGAATTCCAGCCCATCGCCAAGCCTCACCGTTGTGTGCCATCCTAAGTTCGACCAACAACTGCAATCAATATGAGGACAAAACTACTAAAGCAATACACTTTCGTGTTTCTTGCGACTTTGCTCTTCGGTTTGCTCACTGGCTGTAGTGACACGGCGAAGAAAGTTGCCAACGACGAGCAACTATATTCCCGTAATCAACGACATCTATTTCACCTTATTGATGATTACAAGAAGAATTACTATGCAGCCGGCGAAGCAAATGAAAAAGAAAATATCCGTGCAATTTTTCAGGACAGAATGAAACAATTTCTTGTTGACTCGTTAGGACGATACATTGACAGCATGACTGTGACTGTTGACACTGTTTCGGAAAAAGACTGGCTTGTAACGACACAGTTTCATTCAAGGGACATAGAGTTCAAGTACGCCATGAAGTTCCAAGACAGTATGCCGCCTTCGGGAGAATCGATGTATAAGTTTATGAGAGGCTTTATCCCTGGACAACAGGTTACGATTGGCTTTGTTCACTTGGGCGGTGGTGAACTAAACTATCCTGACGATACGAGCAAGCGAACAATGCGAATCTTTGCCTATCCTGTGCCGATAAAAAGTTTTAAGTGAACAGGACGAGCACACAACATTGCATTGTTGCAAGTGTGACAGGACGTAATTCTATTAGGCTGACGAATAACAGGGGAACAAACTATCTTTATTCAACTGCATTGCTGCCAAGTCCACACCTGACAACAATGCTTTCACGTTAGCGGCAATGGCAGACGAACCTCTCTACGCATGACAAAGATATTTTTGGTGGGACTTTCGATATTTCTTTTGACCGGTTGCTTTTTTGGTGACGAAGCAACATCATACAAAAAACCGACAAAAGATTTTTGGCTTAATTGGTGGGCAGATAGTACTGACCAACATATTTTGTTAAGTACCTCTAAAGACGGAAATGGTGGTTCAATTGTAATTAAACCAACAGTATTTGCTGTTGGTTTCAATGATAATTTCATAATAGCAAAACAACACCCCGACAAACAAGAAGAAATTCAGGCACGACTTTTCAACCGAGACAGTTTAGAAGGTACATTTTTATTAACTGACCCTGCAGACACTATTTGGCTATCAAGCGAAGACAGTATTTATATGAAAAATGGCAAATGGTATCACATAAGCAATGGGTGGAATCCGCCAGCGAATTTGAAACCTTATAAAGACATCACGTATTTTCATATTGTCGACATTAGTCAATATCAAAGTGGAAAGTATGACAGTTACAAAGTGTTCACATTTGACAATGAAAAAGACTTTGTAAATAAACGCAAGGAACTTAACGTGCCAGAAAACTTGACTTTTACAATATTAAGTCCGACGCTTCAATAAGAAGTACAAAGCCACATACCGCTAACAGTGCATTGGCAATATGGCGGGCCGACGAATAAAATCTCAGCTTTTTGTTCGCTATTCAGCTTCAGTTTCGACAGACGAATAGCGCTGAGCTACAGAATAAACAATGAGCTTTTGTATCTTTAATCAGCAGCGGCACCGGGCGGACGGAACACAGAATACCGCCACATCGCCAATGCTTTAACGTTGTATGCAGTAGCCGTTTAAGCTTCTTTTTTCTTCATTGCAGTAATAGGACAGGAAAAATTTTCTTTCTAAATTTTTTTCGTATTATGAAAAGAAAAATAAAAACAAGCCTTATAAATAAATTGACATAGCATTTGAAAGAAAGAATATTTACGAGTTTGCATGAATGGCTTGACATTTTATTCTCAGTTATTTGAATTATTTGTCTAGACAAGGCATTGATATTTATTTTTTTTACAGCATTAGTTTGACATCAATATGTAGAAAGTTCCCAGAAATAATTGGAAACAATAACACACTAAAAAATGATTTCAAAATTTCGCAAAGAACTTTTCTCTTTAGAATAGTATGAAAACTGTTCTTGCAATTAATTTTTTATTATTTGCTGTTTTACATGACAAGGTTTTGCCTGTGTTATTTTGGGACATAGTAATAAATCCAAGTCAGTGACAGGACATAATACATTCACAGAGCTGAAAGTAATTAACAAAGTATGTTTTAAAATATTGCCAGACGGTTCAAATTATTTCGCATTGACATTTTACCAAGACATTAATACACAGACGAACAATTTTTTCCATTTAACAGACAGATGGATGTAAGAGCTACATGCATACAACAAGGGCTTTATGCAAGTGGGGCGGGACGGAACTCGTTAGGCTGTAGTTCTTTGTTGGGCAGCGGTAGGCAGACATTTTATATCAACAATTATTCATACTTTCAGCAATCAAATAAAAAATGGGTTGACCGTCGGTTGGGCTGAAGGAATACTAATCCCCACCTGAATAAAGCCCCGGGCGTTAGCAGCAAATTATGGACAACCCTAAAATTCTTACATTACTCGAAAGACAAAGAGATACTTTGTTCGACAAACTGAAAGAAACTTCTATTTCTGGTTTGTATAAGGAACAATAT
>JAFEAY010000017.1 GCA_018266175.1 Candidatus Dependentiae bacterium | reverse complement strand
CCACTTGTGCAGGCTACGAGGACAAATGAAAAAATTGGTATCAACCGTGTAACCATAAAAAACCTTGTTTTGTCTAAAAGAGAAAATCAATGCCGTGAATCAACCAACAACCGATTGAAAGCGTTTTTGAAAATAGTCTGGCAATATTACAAAAACATCCCGCCAGCCATCACCAAGATTAACGCCGTTGCTCCCTTGATAACATCGCTCAAGCTGAACTACCAGTGCAATCTGCTCGAATGAAAGGTCTGGATACAAATCCCACACCTTAATCGTTCCATCAGCAGAGGCAAAAACCAGTCCTCCATCATTCAGTTGCTCGATGCATCTAGCCCAACCTGTATGCCCCTCAAGTGTGGCAACGAATCCGTTGGTGTTTAAATCCCACACCTTAATCGTTCTATCACTTGAGCACGAAGCCAGTCGACCATCATCCAGTTGCTTGACGCAATTAACCCAATCTCTATGCCCCTCAAGTATGGCAACGCACCTGTTGGTATTCAGATCCCACACCTTGATTGTCCTATCCCTTGAACAAGAAGCAAGTCGACCATCATCCAGTTGCTTGATGCAATTAACCAAACGTGTATGCCCCTCAAGCGTGGCAACGCATCTGTTGGTATTTAAATCCCACACCTTAATCATTCCATCATCAGAACCAGAAGCCAGTCGACCATCATTCAGTTGCTTGATGCATTTAACCCAAGCTGTATGTCCCTCAAGCATGTCAACGCACCTGTTGGTATTCAGATCCCACAGCTTAATCGTTTCATCACTTGAACCAGAAGCCAGTCGACCATCATTCAGTTGCTTGATGCATTCAACCCACCATGTATGCCCCTTAAGTGTGGCAATGCATCTGTTGGTATCCAGATCCCACAGCTTAATCGTTTCATCCTCAGAACCAGAAGCCAGTCGACCATCATTCAGTTGCGTGATGCATTCAACCCGACCTCTATGCCCCTGAAGCGTGGCAACGCACCTGTTAGTATCTAGATCCCACACCTTAATCGTTCCATCATCAGAACCAGAAACCAGTCGACCATCATTCAGTTGCTTGATGCATTTAACCCAAGCTGTATGTCCCTCAAGCATGCTCACCTGCACTGCAGCTCCTTCATCATCACGTACCATTAAGCATTCTGGAAAATAATGGGCATACGATGTCATTGGTGGTTCACCAAAATTGTGCTGCATCACATCATAGCAACTTACTCTGTCGATCTCCCGATTCATGAGCATCGAAAAATTACTGGGCGCTTGTGCAGAAAGCCGATCAAAGAGGACTTGATCCAGTGCTTTGGTTATGTCGACATGATTGATTGTCTGTTTGAGCTGTGCAACAAATTGTACGTCGCTTGTTGCTCCAGAAAAAATTCTTTTACCTTTTTTGCAACGTTGTGCATGTTGGTGCACCCCTTGATCAAATAAATTTCCATTCATCGCATGTGCTGTATTTGACAACAAAACAATCGTAAAAATCAGAAAACGATATTTAAACTCCACAGCACATACCTCTCCAGAATTATAAAGATTTAATCAAGATTTTGTGCCGCACTGGCAACTTGAATTCGCTTATTTTGATACATAAAAGTAATCTCAACAAGAACAATCTGCTTGCCAAGATCTCGATATCGCTCGTAGTAGCGACGATCAAGAATTTGTTGCATACCTTGACCAGTTGACTTGTTAAACTTGAATTCGATAACATAGATACGATCTTTTGTTTGAACAATCAAATCGGGCTTTCCTGTATGCGTCGAATCCTCACTGCTTGTAGCAAAACCAATCACCGTCGTAATCATGTGAAACAGAGTATGGTAAAAACTTTCATCCGGCCTGTGATGTTGCGATGGAATATTGGCAAGAAGCGTTTGCAAGCCATACTCTACTTTGTGCATATCGCACAATAAAAAACCAATTCTAATATCATCCACTGCTGGCCGCACATTCACATCTGGCAGATCAACTTTCATACTAAGCAAAAGGTACCGCATTGATGTACGCACTTCCTGATTTGGATAGTCGATTTCAACAATATTCGTTTCCGAATCATATGACTGTACGGTCATATAGCCAGCTTGATAAAGCAATGCTTCAAGTGCTATTGAACTCACATCATAAATACCAAAAATTGCTTCACTTGCTCGAAGTGGCCCAAATTTTTCTAGCACCGAAAGATCATAATTTTTATTTTTCAAGAGTTTGACCAAGTAACTTGGCGTACCGGTTGCAAACCAATAATTTTTAAATAACCTGTCTTGCAAACAATACATAACCGAAAGAGGTGCATATAAGCGGGCAACTTCATGATCGGTACAAAAACGATAGCCATCATACCATTGCCTGATAAGATCAAGCACCTCTTCTGGTGATTTTTTCAAGTGGTCCACAAGCTCTTTAAGATGATCTGCAAAGTAATGTTCTATTTCTGCCTTGGTATAGCCAACAATCAACGCTCCCAAAGCTTTTTCTGAAATGTCATTCAAGTTGTTTAAACCAGAAAATACCGACGTTTTGGTAAATTTGCTGACTCCGGTCAAAAAAGTGAACCTACAAAATTGATCTAATCCCTTGATGGTCTCATAAAAACTTTTGAGAACTATTTGACACTGAGCGGCAATTTCAAAGTTATCAATGTGATCAAGAATTGGCTTGTCATATTCATCGATGAGTATAACTACCTGATTCTTACTTGATAATTCACGCACCAACAACTTCAGAAGTTCACCAGGAGATGCTGTTCTTTCCAAAGTAATACGGTGCATTTTTGCAATCTCGTACAATTCATTGCACAACCCTATGCGAAGTTCTTCAGGCGTTTGATGAGGAATGATTCCAAAATCTAATCGAATAACAGGATGAATTGGCCATGTATAATCGGTCTTACTTATTGCAAGATCAACAAAAAGCTCTTTGCGTCCTTGAAATATTGCTTCCAGTGTTGAAATCAACAGCGACTTCCCAAAGCGTCGAGGACGCGATAAAAAACAGGTCTTGCCTGATGTAATGAGCGAATAAATATGTGCGGTTTTATCGACATAGACACAATTTTGCGTAATGAGCTCACTGAATGTTTGCATATTCAATGGAATTTTTTTCATAGATTCACTCCTTGGGCTGATAAAACGGCACATTTTTTGCTCAGTATAGCACACTGAATCATGCGAACCAGATAAAGAAAAACAAACTTTTTTCTTTATTAAAGGCTATAGTTGCAATAGAAAAAGTTTCTTTAAAATTCAGTACCAACCAACAACCGATTGAAGCCGTTTTTGAAAATAGTCCGGCAATGTTTCAAAAACATCCCGCCAGCCATCACCAAGATTAACGCCGTTGCTCCCTTGATAACATCGTTCAAGCTGAACAACCAGCGCAATCTGTTCTAACGAAAGGTCTGGATACAAATCCCACATTTTGATCGTTTTATCGCTTGAACCAGAAGCAAGGCGCCCATCATCCAGTTGCGTAATGCAAAAAACCCAACCTGTATGCCCCTTAAGTGTGGCAATGCATCTGTTGGTATCCAGATCCCACAGCTTAATCGTTCCATCACCAGAACCAGAAGCCAATTGGCCATCATCAAGTTGCTTGATGCAATGAACCCAACTTG